>JBDNFJ010000244.1:0-10602 GCA_041689895.1 Gracilimonas sp.
GAATGCTTTTTTAAAAGGAAATAATGCAAATTCAGGCTCTCCTCCCTGCATAGATAAAATCATTTCCCCAGATATGCCGGCAAAATTAAAATTATACTGATCTGGTTCCCCATCCATCTGGCCGGTGGCAATATCATCTAAAACGGCCATAAACCCCGTTGAATTTGTAGTTTTATAGCGCCACTGGTCTGAAGACCCATCTTCATAGGCGACCAACTTATCCCCTGTGTACAAATAACCAACCCCTAAACTATCATCCTTAATACCTTTAACCGTTCTTGTAATTACTCCCCCAGCTTGTAAAGACCATCCCATTCCAGCCCATCCTGCCTGATCTTGAACTTTTACTCCCGAAGCATGATAATTTAAACCCACGGGTATGGTTAATTCACCCGCAGTAATCTTTCCAAGAGGAATACCAATACTTGGTGTTCCCGTATATCCATTTACCGGATGGTTTCCATATTTGGCTAATGATGACGCCGTGGGGGAAGGCATAGTTATTTCCTGACTTCCAATATTGTCCAATTGAGCAAAGGTATTTATCCCACCTGCCATGATAAGAATGAAAGATGCCACTATCAGTTTCATACTAAAATTGTAATAACGCATATTTCCAGTCATTAATGATAGAATTATCTGTAAGAGCATCCGCAATTCAATTCATTACAAAATTTTTTGTAAATAATTGTAAATAAGCACTTGAATGAATAGAATATCTGGGTTCAAGCAATAAGTGCAACACGAAAGTTAAACCTGAGGAACATCCCATATTTGCCCCAAGTGGATAGATTCGTGTTACTATTTCGTGTTACCATGCAAAAACATATCGAACTGAGCTTTCAAGACCAGCGCAAAAGTAAAGACCTACTTAATTCCAGACTCTCCCAAGCAAAGATGGCCGATATTCTGAATGCCGAGATGTATGATACTCGCCCTTGCACCTCACAAAACAAGGGAACATAGAATCGGTGTGATTCGTCGGTTTTTTGCCTAAAGGAACCAACCTACGAAAAGCCCCTGAGCAACTCACCCAAACCGTTCAGAAACATATCAATAATAAATCTGCTCGAAAATTTGGGTATCTTTCTCCTATTCAACATGCTCTCAAACACCGCGTTCGCTGCGCTATTACAGGAATGCTGTTTATTAAAAATCAATTTTTATCCGATGGTTTTAATGATTTTAAGAACCTTAAACAAATATCTAATCGAAAATTAACAGGTAATACTCGCCGACGTATCTCCTACGCTCCTAAAGCTTATGGGAATTGAGCAGCCGGCTGAGATGACCGGTACCCCGTTATTTTAGATTAGAACCCCAGCTTCCGCTTGCATTTACTTTACCGCGCAACTACCTTCGAGTAGTAATGAACTAAAGCTGTATGTAACACGTTTTTTTACTCGAATAATTAACGAACATATTTTCACAAAAAGAACTTAAGGAACTCGTCAAATGGAGGGAAATTTTTCAAGCAAAGTTCGTGATGTCATCCAATTTAGCAGAGAGGAAGCTCTTCGCCTTGGGCATGATTATATTGGTACCGAGCATTTAATATTAGGTATTGTTCGATTAGGTGACGGCGTGGCTGTTCGCATTCTCAAAAATTTGAACTGCGACCTCTTCAAGCTTAAAAAAACGATTGAAGATACCGTACGCGGTACCGGTGGATCGGTTCAGGTGGGAAACATCCCCCTAACCAAACAAGCCGAAAAAGTATTGCGAATCACTTATCTGGAAGCGAAGCTTTACAAGAGTGATACTATTGGCACCGAACACCTACTACTCTCTCTTTTACGAGACGACGAAAATATTGCGGCACAAATTCTGCAGCAGTTTAGTGTTTCATACGATGCAGTACGTGAGGAGCTGGATCTCATCATTTCCGGCAAATCACGTGAAGAGCATAAAGATGCTTCTTCTCTCACTGCCAGCGCTTCCACCTCAAAAGGCACTTCCGGATCCGGGAGCTCAAGGGAAAAGAAAATGGAAAAATCAAAAACACCGGTACTCGACAATTTTGGGCGCGACCTCACTGAAATGGCAGAAGAAGGCCGACTTGATCCAATTATTGGCCGTGAAAAAGAAATTGAACGCGTAGCTCAGGTTTTGAGCCGCCGTAAAAAGAATAATCCCGTTCTTATTGGAGAACCCGGAGTGGGTAAAACAGCCATAGCGGAAGGCTTGGCTTCTCGCATTGTGGAGCGGAAAGTATCTCGTGTTTTGTATGATAAACGTGTAATAGCGCTTGATCTTGCTGCTTTGGTAGCCGGTACAAAATACCGTGGCCAATTTGAAGAGCGCATGAAAGCGGTAATTACGGAGCTCGAAAAAACAGAAGACGTTATTTTGTTTATTGATGAGTTGCATACTATTGTGGGTGCCGGTGGAGCAAGTGGCTCGCTGGATGCATCTAATATGCTAAAACCCGCACTTGCCCGTGGCGATGTGCAAGCTATAGGAGCAACCACGCTGAACGAATATCGACAGTTTATTGAAAAAGACGGGGCGCTGGAACGGCGTTTCCAGAAGATCATGGTTAATCCAACCACACCGGAAGAAACGATTGAGATTCTAAATCAGATAAAACCAAAATATGAGAAGCATCACAGCGTGCACTACACAGACGATGCTATTCAAGCATGTGTCAAACTCACCGGTCGTTATGTAAGTGATTACTTTCTTCCGGATAAAGCCATTGACGCTTTAGATGAAGCCGGGGCGCGAGTCCACTTATCAAACATTACGGTGCCGCAGAACATCATTGATTTGGAAGAAGAAATTGAAACCACCGGTGCCGAAAAAAACTCTATGGTGAAGAAGCAGCGTTTTGAAGAAGCTGCAAGACTTCGCGATAAAGAAAAGCGACTGATTGAGGAATTAGAAATTGCTCAACGACAGTGGGACAAAGATTCCGAACACATTATCTATGATGTGGATGAAGAAGAAGTTGCCTCTGTCGTTGCTATGATGAGTGGTGTTCCGGTGAATAAAATCAGCCAAAACGAAGGCCAGAAACTGCTAAAAATGAAGGAAAGCCTTTCAGACAAAGTTATTGGGCAAGATGAAGCCATCCTCAAGCTAACAAAAGCTATCCAACGTACTCGTGCAGGACTTAAAGATCCCTCCCGACCTATCGGCTCCTTTATTTTCTTAGGACCTACCGGCGTGGGTAAAACAGAAATGGCCAAAGTTCTTTCCAGATATTTATTTGATAAAGAAGACACCCTCATTCGGGTTGATATGAGCGAGTATATGGAGAAATTCTCCGTCTCCCGACTGATCGGTGCACCTCCCGGTTATGTGGGTTACGAAGAGGGCGGTATTCTAACAGAGAAAGTCCGTCGCAGACCTTACAGCGTAATTTTGCTGGATGAAATTGAAAAAGCACACCCTGATGTATTTAATATCTTACTTCAGGTATTGGATGATGGAATTTTGACCGACAGCCTCGGCCGGCGGGTAGATTTCCGTAACACCATTATCATAATGACTTCCAATATTGGAGCGCGTGATATCCGAAACATGGGGAAAGGCATTGGTTTTGATACCGATGGCACCGCTTTCGACTATGCGAAAATGAAATCTACCATTCAAGATGCATTGAAAAAGGTATTCAACCCCGAATTCCTGAACCGAATTGATGATGTCATTACCTTCAAACCACTGGATAAAAAAGATATTTACCAGATCATCGATCTGCTGAACGAGGATCTCTTTAAGCGAATCAAAGAACTTGGTCACGACATCGAGATTACGAAGGCAGCAAAGGAATTCATTACGGACAAAGGTTTTGATCAAAAATATGGTGCTCGTCCATTGAAGCGCGCTATCCAAAAATATATTGAAGATCCTTTGGCAGAAGAACTACTGGAAAAAAATCACCCAGAAGGCACTTCTATTAAAATTAAAATGAATAAATCCAGAGATGGATTGGCCTTCGACTGGGCACCCGGCGAGCCTCCTTCCAAGAATAAGGAAAGCAACAGCGAGGAAACGGAAGATTCAGAAAAGGCTAAGGAAGCGTAAACCGTAGCCTTCAAGAAACTAAAAAGTCAGTGTATGTAAAATGCACTGACTTTTTTATATCTATGATTTTTTGGAGTAAAAAAAAGCTTAGAAGCTCACCTTTAAGTTCAGCGCTTTGCTTAAACCGGAAAGCGTATATCGGGAAGAACCGGTTCGTTTCAAATTCAAGGAAAGTAAATCAGTTTCACCTAACGTTGCATTATAAGCCTGCCGCTCAATCGTTCGCGCTTTTAGATTGATAGCATGCACTTCTACATTGGAAAGCAAAGAGCCGGATACGTCTGCAGTAAGTGCGATTACCGTTTCATCTTCGGGCACAAATTGCGCAAATCGAAGCCGGGACCTGAAACTTGTACTTCCCACCCTATCACCCCTAAGCATGTTATACACGCCCACTCTGCTTCCTGAACGAATAGTTATATACTGCCCATTTTCACTGAATCTCACATCTGCAATTTGCTGGTTAAAATGGAATGTATTCATGGAATTCCCAAATCGATCAGTGATTTCAACCGCGTCATCCGTTCCTTCTTTATAGGATATAACTGCAATCCATTGGCCATTACCTGATACTTTTACAGAGCGAATAGCTCGATCTTCACTGTAAAAAAAAGTGTTTGTAGTCCAGCTTTGCTTTAGGATTTGGGCACTGGCGCCCTCTTTTCCATTGCGCACAATCTTAGGATTGTATAATACTACCGTTTTAAAAGTGGGATCTGCCGCCAACTCAGAAATAGCCTCCCCCTCTGTACTTTGAGAACTGTTAGACACCGACTGCTCAATCTTTCCATTGGCATCGTAAAACAAAAAATTGGCGATGTTTTCTCTGATTATATATCCGCCATTTGGTTTAACATATATTTTTATAGAAGAATCTCCGCCGTGAAGCTTATAGTTTGAAGTGAATAATTTTTGGCCATTCCCGGCATGAAGAGCTACCCCAGAAGCATTCAAAACCGCTGAAAGAGCCGTTACATCATTCACGTCAGATGAAACTGAAGTTCCACCAAATGAAAGTGATTTACCTTGAATAGCTAAGGTATGCCCGGCAACCAAATACTCGCCGGTAGTATTATTTCGGGTAGCAGAACTCTCTGAAACAGATAACGATTGAGCCTGCGCACTAAAAGTGATGAAGGCATATATAACAAACAGTAGTAATAATCTCATGATATATTTTTTATTCAACAGGAGGTCAAAGAACGGAATTTTTGAAGAACATTTCTTCTTTTAAAACCCTTTTTCTCAAAATTCCCATTTTGGTTTACGAACACTTAACTTATATCTCGTTTTTGATTCTTAATATTAACCATAAAGTAAGCTAAAGGTATCCATTTGATTAGTTTTGTAAGTGTATTCCCACCTTACCGGGGTGGAATTTCTAATTTTAGTGATTACCTTTTTTCTCATCTCAGCAACATCCGAGATGTTGAAGCATTTAATTTTAAGCGGCTTTACCCAAATCTGTTCTTTCCGGGGGCTACACAATATCGAGAGGATTCAAATCCTGAGTATGCTCCACGTATGTTACATGCGTACAATCCCTTGAATTGGAGAACTACAGGTAAAAGCATTGCCCACCAAAGTCCCGAGGTTTTATTGTTTTCCTTTTGGCACCCGTTCTTCATTCCGGCATTTAATGGAATCATTTCTCAAGTAAGAAAACTTAGCCCAAAAACTAAGATCTGCACTGTTGTACATAATGTGTCGCCGCATGAAGGATTTCCATTTGCTTCTTCACTTATGCAATCGTTTTTTCAAAAGAACGATCTTGTGATCACGTTATCTAATCAAACACAGAAAGAATTTGAAAATTTGGGGACAACTACTCAAAGCCTAAAATTATTTCATCCGGTGTATGATCGTCCGCTCCCGAAAACACCCGAAGCAGAACTAAGAAATAAATATGGAGTAAAGGAATCCGATAAAATCCCTTTGTTTTTTGGGCTGATCCGGGATTATAAAGGCTTGGACGTAATGATTAAGGCTCTGAACAAAATAGATTTACATGCGCGCCAAATCCGTCCCTTCATTGTAGGAGAATTTTATGCAGACAAGGAAAAATTACTTCAATTAATTAAGCCTGAACATAAAGACCAATATGTAATTATCGATCGTTTCGTATCCCAAACGGAAGCAAATGAAATTTTCACCATCAGCGATCTGCTGGTTCTGCCCTATAAAAGCGCCAGTCAAAGCGGGGTTTTCAATGATGCGCTGAACTTCAACTTACCGGCTATTGTCTCCGATCAACCAGGGCTTACCGAACATATTTCTCATCAAAAAACCGGACTTATATTCGAATCTGAATGCATTGAACAACTCGTACAATTAGTGGAAGATTTTCTTTCCAAGCCAGATATGAGAACCGAAATCAGCTCTAACCTCACTAAACTCAAGGCAAGCCTTTCTTGGGAAAAATTTACGCAGCAATTAGCCAATTCTCTCTAAATAATTCGGTAAAATCATTTGCCATAAGAATATTCATCCCGTATCTTTGGAATCTGTTTTGTTCACGGGGAGTGGCGCAGTCCGGTAGCGCATTCGCTTTGGGAGCGAAGGGTCGCAAGTTCAAATCTTGTCTCCCCGACTAAAATAGATTTCTCGGCTTTAGGGCATGGAAATCTTTTTTTATTGACATTTTGTAGTTGAGCGCCCGTAGCTCAACTGGATAGAGCAACGCCCTTCTAAGGCGTAGGTTACAGGTTCGATTCCTGTCGGGCGTACGAGCTTTGTTTTTACAAGGCGACATGGCCGAGTGGTTAGGCAGAGGTCTGCAAAACCTCGTACGGCGGTTCGAGTCCGCCTGTCGCCTCTCTGTAGGTACGTACTTTATCTTGACTTATTGATTTTACATTATGCCGCGTTCGTCTAGGGGTCCAGGACGCCGCCCTTTCACGGCGGTAGCACGGGTTCAAATCCCGTACGCGGTACTAAAAATGGAGCTCGTAGCTCAGTCGGTTAGAGTGCCAGGTTGTGGCCCTGGAGGTCGTGGGTTCAATTCCCATCGGGCTCCCTTTTTTTATAAAACTGTGGATTTTTTATCCCCAGTTTTTTTATTGAGTTTATTTTATTGATGCCGCGTTCGTCTAGGGGTCCAGGACGCCGCCCTTTCACGGCGGTAGCACGGGTTCAAATCCCGTACGCGGTACCAGCAACGAAAGCCTTGTGAGAAATCTCACAAGGCTTTTTTGTTTCACATGAGTGCTTTTATTCTTAGAAAACTTTTGAGCTCCGCCCTATATTCTCTCTCGGATTCTTGGTTTTTGCTTCTCAATATGATTTCTATTGATGAGCTCTCCCAATAAGCCGGTAGAAAAGAATTGCACCCCCACCACCATCGTTAGGATACCCAAAAATAGCAAAGGCCTCTCGCCTATTCCAACCCCATAAAAAAGCTTGATGAAGGCCATGTACAAGTTGATACCTCCCCCAGCCAGAAGAAGCAGAACCCCTACCGTACCAAAAAAATGCATGGGTTTTTGCAAATACTTTTGCACAAAAGTAAGTGTTATCAAATCTAAGAAACCGTTCATAAACCGGGAAAGGCCGAACTTAGTTTTTCCATATTTTCGGGGATGGTGCTTCACTACTTTCTCGGTAATTCGGTTGAAGCCTTCTCGTTTAGCCAGCATAGGAATGTAGCGATGGAGTTCTCCGTATAGATAAATATGTTTTACTACTTCTGCCCTGTACGCTTTTAGTCCACAATTAAAATCATGGAGCTCAATACCCGCTGCTTTCCGTGTCACAAAATTAAAGAACTTGGAAGGAACCGTTTTTGAGATAGGATCATGGCGTACTTTTTTCCATCCACTCACCAAATCATACCCATCTTTCAGAATCTGAATCATTTCCGGTACTTCATTAGGATCGTCCTGAAGATCAGAATCCATTGTAACAATAAACTCACCTTGGGCTGCTTCGAAGCCCGCCTGCAGCGCCACGCTTTTCCCGTAATTATGGCTGAACGAGATTCCATGCACAAAATCTCGATGCTCGCTCAAATTCTGTATCTGCATCCAAGAGCTATCAGAAGAACCGTCATCCACAAAAATAATTTCATAGCTAAATTTATTGCTCAAAGCTTTAGAAATAGCTTTCTCCAGCTCCGGTAGTGATTCTTCCTCGTTGAAAACCGGTATAACAAGACTTACATCCAAATTTTTTTCAGGTCGTGATTCTTCCAAAATGTATTCTTTTAAATATGTTCAGAAATGGTTTACTTTTAAATCATTAAAAGAAGGCTTTGCAAAACCGTTATTATCTTTAATATCTGGTTTTTCAAAGCGTTCTAAAATACACTTTCTACCAGCTATGAAAAAATTGTATTACTCGATGGGTGAAGTCAGCAAACTGACCGGTTTAGAGCCTCATGTTTTAAGAAACTGGGAAAAAACCTATCCAGAACTTAGCCCCAAGAAAAACAGTGCAGGGAATCGTGTGTATAGAGAAAATGAGCTTGCTCTCATTTTCAGAATCAAAGAACTGCTACACGATAAAAAATATAGTACCGAAGGCGTGCAAGATATTCTGAATGGTAACGAAAAAGAACCCAAGCCTGAATTAACATCGGCTGCGCGTAAAGATCTCACTGAGATCAAAGTTTTTTTAGGCGACTTACTGGAACGCCTTTAACAATGGGATGAAAACTGCTTCAAATCAATGCATTCAAAACCTGCTCTGAAAGGCTTTGCAACCAGCCTTAGTGCTCTTTCCTGCATACTCATAAAATCGTTGTTTATTCACTACTAAGTATGAGGAATAATATTTAAATTCACCCGCTAAGCAATTATTCTCCCCATTTTGATTTAAATGAGTACAGCCGAAAACCACATTCTTGTTAAGAGGTCGCTCTCGAATGTTATTGCTGATTATCATCAGCTAACCAAACCCGGGATTACACTAACCGTAGTTATTAGTATGTTAGCGGGTTTTGTGCTTGGTAGTGGTTCAAACATAGATTTCATCACGCTTCTACATGCATTATTCGGCACTTATTTAATTGCTTCGGGAACCGCCGCGCACAATCAATTTATGGAACGCGATTCGGACGGGCTGATGAAGCGCACACACAAACGCCCCCTGCCTGACTCCCGAATCACTTCAAAAAGTGGTTCCATATTCTCAATAACCATGATTTTTTCAGGATTATTTTATCTGATCATGATGGTTAATCCTATTGCAGGGGCGGTTTCGTTTACAACTACTCTTATTTATCTGGGGGTTTATACTCCCATGAAGCGGATTTCTCCCGTCAATATTGCCATTGGTGCAATTCCCGGAGCGCTCCCCCCCGTAGGTGGCTGGGCTGCCGCTACAGGTTCAATTGAAGAACCTGGTATGTGGCTATTATTTGGAATCGTCTTTTTATGGCAGGTACCTCACGTGCTGGCCATTGCGTGGTTATGTGCGGACGATTATTCCAACGCCGGATTGAAAATGCTACCTAAAAATGATGAATCAGGAATTCATACAGCCACATGGGCCATTCTCTGTACTCTTTTGTTATTTCCTGTCACGTATGGACTTTATCAGCTTCACGTATCCGGTATCATCTTTTTAGTAGGAGGTCTTATTTCTGCACTTGGCTTTCTGTACTACGCACTTGTTTTTGCAAGAAACCGGACTAAAGCAACTGCCAAAAAATTCATGTTTGCTTCTATCGCTTACCTACCCCTGGTTTGGATCGCTGTTTTTGTCGATCACTTTTTTATTTTTTAGAAGCACCCTTTCCTCACTTATCAGCAAATAAAAAACGGAGCATGCCGGGTACTCGCTTTGCCCAAGCCCGCTCATTGTGCCCTGCATCTTTCTCTATAACAAGCTTTATGTCTGACTGATCCCATCCCTTTTGCAGCAGCTTATCGTATAATAATTCCACGTTTTCGACAGCTTCCTCCCCTTCCAGCGTTCCTATATCTAACCAAATCTGCTGATGAGTAGATTTGGACAATGCTTCTACTTTTTGGAGGATAAAGCGTTCATCCCACCACACGGATGGCGATACCACCAGCAGTTCGCTAAAAACATCGGGATGCTCCAGCCCAATGTATAACGTAATTAATCCGCCTAAAGAAGAACCTCCTAAGGCTGTCCATTCCCTTTGTGGACGGGTTCTGTAACTTTTATCTATAAGTGGCTTCACTTTATGCAGGATAAAATCTGCATATAAGCCTCCCTTTCCCCCCATTTTTATCTTCTCATCATCTGCATTTTTAGCTGATTTCCCCATTCCTCCTAAGCGTTGCGAAGTGGGGGTGTACTCGCTAATTCGGTTGGGTGTATTTCCAATTCCTACAATAATTAAAGGCTCAATTTTCCCATTGGTAATTAGCCGTTCGGCCGTTTCGTCCATTTTCCACTCTTGCCCAATTTGCGAAGCATCAAACAAAGCCTGCCCATCATGCATATATAAAACAGGATAACGCTTACTTTTTTTAGTTGCATAGCCGGGCGGCAGGTAAATATACAAGGTTCGGGAAAGTAAACTATCGCTCTGTAAATCCCGGATGATATCTACCCTACCGGTTATAGTTTGTGGAGGTGGTGGTGGTTCGTCTTCCCAAGCCA
>JBDNFJ010000245.1:0-6273 GCA_041689895.1 Gracilimonas sp.
ATTCGGGGTATGTGCGAAAGGAAAACTGAGAATAAGTAAAGAAAAGTCCTTCCTTGAGGAAGGTGCCGTTTTCAGCTTGCTGAAAATCGCGGAAGGTGTTCGTGTTGTGATGGTGAAACTATCCTTTTACGAAGTGCAAAAGTATCCATGAATCATCACAGCAGGATTACGCTTTTAAAACGTGTTCGTGTTGCCGAATTGCTTTTTTGATAGAGCGGATTAAACCGGGACCTTCATAAATCAATCCCGTATAAAGTTGGATTAAGTGTGCACCGGCCTCCAGCTTAGCTAAGGCTGCTTCGGGACTATCAATACCGCCAACGCCAATAATCGGCTTTTTGCCTTCAGTAATTTCGTGTATCCATTTTACCACTTGTGTGCTTTTTTGTTGAATGGCTCTTCCACTCAAGCCTCCGGGACCAATCTGGCGCAGTTTATCAGGCGCAGTCTTCAGTTGCTCTCGGTTTGATGAGGTGTTGGTAGCAATGTACCCTGCAATCTGATGATCTTCACAAATTTGAATAAGCTGTTCAAGAGCGGCACGCTCAATATCAACCGTAAACTTAACGAGTGTAGGCTTTCGGCTTTTTTTGTCGGGCTCCAAAGTATCTAACAAATCATGTAAAGCCTGGGGATCTTCAAAAGTTTTTCCTTCTCCGGTATTTGGGCAAGAAATATTGATGGTAATGTAATCGGCAACGGGCAAGGCTTTTTGGTAACTGTACAAGTAATCTTGAAGTGCAGCATCACCCTGGATTGTTGCATCGTTCGTTTTAGCGATGTTTATGCCAAGCGGAATATTAAAATCCGGTTGTGAATCTAATGCTGACAAACGGTTGGTAATGATATCAGCCCCTTCATTATTCAATCCCATTCGGTTGATGAGCGAATGATCTTCGGGAAGGCGAAAAGCCCGAGGTTTTGGATTTCCTTTTGAAGCTTTCGCAGTGATGCTTCCTACTTCTACAAAACCAAAGCCAAGAGCTTGCATAGCTTTGGGCATGGTTCCATTTTTATCAAAACCGGCAGCCAGCCCAATAGGATTTGGGAAGGTGCATCCAAACAAGGTTTGCTGTAATCCCTCGTCGGAGCTTCCATAAATGCCGGAAGCTAATTTTTGAAGCAGGGGTGAATGATGTGTTTTAGTGGCCCAATGAATAGCCATTTCATGTGCTTTTTCAGCATCTTGGCAGAACAGTAAGGGTTTGAGTAAGCGCTGGTAAATCATTGGGAGGATGATACGAAAAAACGTATAAAAAGAGAGCAAGAAGCCTTATACTCGATCGCAAATTATTATGAATCACGAGCTCGATCACATATCACCGTTAATCACTCAGCTGAGGCAGCAAGGTCCGGTTATTTTGCTGGAATCTCAGTTGAAAGAACATCCGGCAAGTCACTCAAGCCTGATTGCGGCTCAGCCCAAAGCAATACTAAAAGCGTACGGGAATGAAATTCATCGGTATGATGGACATAAAAAGCGCGTTTTCCAGCAAAATCCGTGGGAGGCTCTCAGTGATTTTCGGAGAGAATATGGAGATTGGGTTTTTGGCTATTTGGGATATGATCTTAAGAATCATGATGAACCATTGTCCTCCGAGAATTCAGCGCTGAACGATACGGCAGATATGTTTTTTATGATTCCCGAACTCGTTATTGAAGTAGATGTTGAACAGAATTTCATCCCCCTGAAAGGAAAGCTGCCAAAATTTGATCCTAATAAAAGCACAGGCAAGAAAATCGCTTTAAAAATGCAGAGTAAGATTCCAGAAGCGACTTATCGAAAAATGATTGAGCGGATAAAACAAGATATTTATGAAGGGGAATATTATGAACTCAATCTTACGCATGCCTTGCAGTTTGAGATGCAGGGCGATAGTTGGGATTTGTATCAGCGCATGAAAAAATCCGGCCCCGTTCCTTTTGGGGGATATGCCGATTTGCAGGAGGTAGAAATATGTTGTGCTTCGCCAGAGCGTTTTTTGGCAAGGAAAGGAAATCGGGTATGGTCGCAGCCTATTAAAGGAACTGCGGCTCGCAAGCGCGGATCAAATATGAAGGAGGAAATCGAGCAGTTAAAGAATTCAGCCAAAGAAAGAGCTGAGAATTTGATGATTGTAGATTTAGTTCGAAATGATTTCAGCCGTGTAGCCACAAAAGCATCGGTACAGGTATCCAAGCTATTTGAAATTCAGAGTTTTGAAACGGTTCACCAAATGGTTTCAACCGTTGAATGTAAAGTTGCGGAAACTACCGACAGTCTGGAAGTAATTAAAGCCTGTTTCCCGATGGGTTCTATGACCGGCGCACCAAAAATTTCTGCTATGCAGGCTATTGAGCGGTATGAGCATTATCGTCGGGGAATTTACTCCGGCGCGCTCGGATATATAAAGCCAAACGGAGATTTTGATTTCAATGTGATTATTAGAACCGCCATCATTCAGAATCAAAACCTTGTGTATCCGGTTGGGGGAGCTATAACCAGCGATTCTAATGCCAAGGACGAATGGGAAGAAACGTTAATAAAGGCACAAGCCATCACAAATATTGTAAAGGATTTGGAGAAGCCTGAATGAAGATTTTAGAATGCGGGTTATACTACAAACGCATAAAAAATATCACATCACATCTACACACAACATGAAAGCGAGTACAATAGGTGAGCTTAAAAAAAGCGGATGGAAATCAGTTTCTGTTAAGCAAGAGATTCGAACCAATTTAATCCAAAAGATTCGGAATAAAGAAGAGTTATTTCCCGGCATATTGGGATATGAGAAAACCGTGCTTCCTCAAATCCAACACGCCCTTCTTTCCCAACATGATATGATTTTATTGGGACTTAGAGGGCAGGCAAAGACCAAAATTCTACGACTCTTAGTCAACTTTTTGGATGAATATATTCCCATTGTGAAAGGTTCTGAGATTAACGACGATCCGCTAAATCCACTTTCCAAATACGCCAAACAGTTGATTGAGGAAAAAGGCGATGATACGCCCATCGAATGGCTTCATCGTTCTTTTAGATATGGAGAGAAGTTGGCAACTCCCGATACGGCCGTTGCTGATTTAATTGGAGATATTGATCCCATTAAAGCAGCCACCAAGAAATTAACTTTAGCCGATCAAAACGTGATTAATTTTGGGCTCATTCCTCGAACCAATCGCGGTATTTTTGTAATCAACGAGCTTCCCGATCTTCAGCCCAGAATACAAGTTGCATTACTGAATATAATGCAGGAACGCGATATTCAAATCCGTGGATTTAACGTGCGCATTCCCCTGGATGTAGCCATGGCATTTTCAGCGAATCCGGAAGATTATACCAATCGCGGTAACATCATTACGCCTCTCAAAGATCGAATTGATGCGCAGATTATCACCCACTATCCAAAAGAAATGAGCATTGGAATGGATATTACCAAACAGGAAGCTTGGCAAGAGCGCGAGAACGGAATTAGCGTTCATATCCCAGAGGTATTCCGCGAGATCATCGAAAAAGCAGCTTTTGAAGCACGCGATTCCGAATATGTAGATCAAAAAAGTGGCGTTTCTACGCGCATGACTATCACGGCTTTGGAGCAAGTAGTTAGCTCGGCAGAACGGCGCGCTATCCTGAATAACGAAAAGGGGACGTCGGTTAGAGTTGCCGATCTTTATCATATGATGCCCGCGCTTACCGGTAAAATGGAGCTGGTGTACGAAGGAGAACAGGAGGGAGCTATAAGTGTGGCAAAGCACATTCTTGGAAAAGCGATTAGCAAGATATTTACCCTTCATTTTCCAGATCCACAACGGAGGGAAGAAGATCAAGAATCCGTTTATAAAACCGTTACCGATTGGTTTGCGGAGGGAAATGAGGTGAATATCACCGACACGCTTTCAAATAAAGAATATCAGAAAACGCTGGATAGGGTGAAAGGCTTGAATACTCTGGTTAAAAAGCACGCGAAAAATGCACCAAAACAAGAGCTTTATGTGTGGAAAGATTTTGTATTGGAAGCGCTGCACCAAAATTCAATGCTCAGTAAACAAGACTTGGACGACCAAACCTTGTACTCCGATATGCTTGGTTCCATGTTCTCTTCGTTAGGAGATTTAGGGGAAGAAGGCTTTGATGAATTTGAGTAATAAATACATTGAATTCAGTTTCAGTTAATCTTATATTAGAAGCCTTTGCAAATTTCAAGCAAGTACAAGACTATGAAAAAAGGAATTCACCCAGAATACAACGAAATTACGGTATTGATGAGCGATGGTACCGAGGTTAAAACCCGCAGCACTATGGACACTAAAGACGGTGTTTATCGCAGCGAGGTGGACTCAAAAAATCATCCATTTTATACCAAAAGTAATAAATTCGCTTCTACTGCCGGACGTATCGATCGCTTTAAGCGCCGATATGGAAAAGCTGACAGTGAGTAAGTTTAACCATCATTTTATTAAAGGATGTATCTTTGCAGATGCATCCTTTTTTTATTTGTGGATATGAATATACAAGCATTTGAAGTCGGCCCATTTTTGGAGAACACCTATCTGCTCACCGAAGGTGAAGAGCATCTTCTGATAGATCCGGGGTTTTCAACTGAACCTGAATATCAACAGTTTAAGCAGGCGTTAACCGGTACATTAAAAGCAATTGTGCTAACGCATGCGCATGTGGATCATGTGTTGGGACTCTCGCGCGTTTTGCAAGATTTCAAAGTACCCGTATATCTGAGCGGCGAAGATCGGTTTTTGTGGGGAAACTTTGGGAGTCAGGCGCAAATGTTCGGAATCAATCAGGGCGGGTTTAATTTTGAACCGGAAGAACTTCCAACCGATGCCAAATTTGAGCTCGGAGCTTTTCAATTTTCTTGCCTATATACCCCGGGCCATGCGCCGGATCACATATCAATTTATTTTAAGGAAGAGCAGTTGGTCATTGCCGGTGATGCCTTATTTAAGGAAAGCATCGGGCGCACGGATTTGTACAAAGGAGATTTTGGAGATCTGGAAAAAAGCATCCAAACAAAACTTTATACACTCCCTTTAGAAACCACTATTTATCCGGGGCACGGTCCCGCCACTACTATTGGCCACGAGAAAAAGCATAATCCTTTTGTGAAAGCCTAATTACTCTTTCAGTTTCTCAATTTGATCTTTATAATGCGTTGCTTTAAGCTGGTCTTTATCGATTAGACGCTCATACATTTTAATCGCTTCCTTTTTACGACCTTGCTGAGAATGAATTTTCGCGAGTGTTTCTGAAACCACATCATCTATATCTTCCGCTTCTTTGCTTAGATCAGAATCATTGAAAGGTTCATCATCGGTGGGAATACGAATTCTCTGAGACTCAACCGCTTCCAGCATTTCAATCAGCCCGTCCAAATCTAAAATGGGTGAAGTACGGGAACTGTGCTGTAATTTTATTTTTGATGAGGTATAGGAATGGGACGGAATGGCGGCTTCAAACTTTTCGGGATGCACTAAAAAATAATGCAAATGCTCCATTAATGGACTGCCTGGCGCATACGTTTTTGCTTTAAGCGCTTCTCTTACCGCATCAGAATTATTGTTCTGGAGATGATAAAACCAGGATAACAGAAAATGGCCAACCGCATCGGGCCCTCGCTTTTTGAGATGACGTTTAAGCTTCTGAGTCATCTTATTAGGATCCTCATCAAACTTCTCTACGAACGATGATAAAGACTTAGGTATGTTGAATGGAAGTTGTTGCATATACTTTGTTAAGGCTCAACAATGATAGCGTGTAGTGGGCTTACAATCAAAACAAATTACCAATTACTTACCGCATCGCTAAACATATTATTCGCAACTTGCTGCAGGGCGCTGTTTGCGGCTTCATTTTCACCGTTTATTGGATTATCGGCGGGGTCGTAGGTGAACTTACCGCTAAAAGTTTTACTCCATTCCGGTTTTTCTTTGGTTGAATAATGAAAGGTGGCACGCACCGAAATAGCTACTTCATTTTGGCTGGCTTGCTCATTTCCGCTAATGCTAAAAGGGCGGTTTCCATAAGAAACGATAACCCCATCGAGCACGGCATCTGCCTCATCTTCTGTATTTGCGAGCTGCAACTTGCTTTGATTTACGAAACGATTAATCAACGCTTCATTGAGTCGGTTACTGAGATCACCAAGCCCACTGTTAGATTGATCCGGAAAAAAGGGAATGAAGATAGTATTAACGCCTTCGGGAATAGAAGCCCCCGTAAAGCTATAACGTAAGCAACTGCCAAAAGTCAGGCTTAGCACCAGTGCTGCAAACAGC
>JBDNFJ010000246.1:0-3951 GCA_041689895.1 Gracilimonas sp.
CCCGTAGTAATGATTATCGTATTTAGCGCAGTAGCCATCATCATGTCTAACTTCCTGTCAAATACCGTTTCTGCAACCCTGTTAATACCGTTGGCCGTTAGCCTTGCCACTTCAGGAATGGTGGGAAGTGGATTCAATTTGATTATCATCAGTCTGGTTATTGGAACAAGTGCCAGCCTCTCGATGGTATTGCCTATTTCAACACCACCCAACGCTATTGCCATGAGTACCGGAACGGTAGAAACACGGCATATGTCGAAAGCAGGTGTAGCCATCGGACTTTTCGCACTGGTGATGGTGACGCTTTACGCCCTTTTATATTGGCCATTAATCATAAACTGAGCAACATATCATGGATAAAAAAATATACATACTGGTGGTTGAAGATGAACTGGAAGTGATGGATGCTTTAGTTAAAGATCTCGAACGCTTTGAGCCCTTCTTCCCTGTTGAAACGGCTAACAATACAACCGAAGCCGAAGAGGTAATCCGTTCTATTTTAGATCACGGGCATTCTATTGGATTGGTTTTGTGTGATCATGTTTTACCCGGCAAAAACGGCATCGATTTGCTTATTGAGATGCAGCAGCACCCTGAAACGGTAAAGAGCAAGAAAGTATTAGTTACCGGGCAGGCAGGCCACGAAGACACCATTTTAGCCATCAATAAGGCCGATCTTGATCATTATATTGCCAAGCCCTGGACTAAAACCCAGTTGGAAAAGATGATAGTAGGAGAACTCACCGACTATGTAATTACTCATGAATCGAACCTGCTTCCATTTATGCAAATATTAGATACTGAAAAGCTTGCTGAAACCATCCGAAACAGGATGCCAACCGAACAATAATAAAAGTGCAGTGCTTATGAGCAAATCAACTGGCATTTCTTGGCTTAACGATACACAATCTATTCTTCGATTCATTCGAAAACTGCTGGGTGAACTGGATGAATTGCAGGATCTGATACTGGAACTGCATGAGCATCAAATCCTATTCAGCCAGGGCGAGCCGCTTGAAGATTTATACTTGCTGTTAGAGGGAACAGTTTCGTTAACACGAACCCAAGCCGATGGAAGTGAGAATACGTTCGTCAACCTATTGCCCGGCAATTTTGTAGGATTGGTTTCATTTACTACCGGAGAGCCCACTATGACCACCGCACGCATCACACAAAAAGGGCGGGCGCTTAAAATGAAACCTCAGCAATTTGAACAATATTTAAGTGATCATCCCCGCCTTAAACATCCGTTTCAGCAGCTCATGTTGAATAATATGATTCAACGCTATAAGAGTAATATTTACCTGCACAACAAAACACATGCGCTTAACAAAGAGCTCAATAAAGAACGAAATGATTTGCACGCGGCTTACGAAAAGCTCGAAGAAACTCATCAAATGCTGGTGCATCAGGAGAAAATGGCTACGCTGGGCGAACTTGTAGCCGGTTTTGCCCACGAGGTCAATAATCCCGCCTCGGCCTTAATGCGCTCAGCCGAAAATCTGATTGAACTTTATTCCATTTTCGAAGAATCAGATTCCACGTATCGTCTTTTTAAACTGGGATTGAAAAGCGGCCCCATTGATAGTGCTATTTTAAGGGAGCAGATGCTTTCAATGGAGAAAAAATATCCGTGGATTCACAGCCGTTCCTCTATCCGCAAACTTGCACAAATGCCGGATGAAGCGCTTGCCATCATCGATAACAACCGGCAGAAAGGCGCAACCGAGTCGCTTATCAATCATTTTGAAGCCGGCAAAATGATCCACAATATCCAGATAGCCAGCCATCGCATTGCAAAGCTTGTTAAAAGCCTGAAAAGCTACAGCCGGCAAGATCAAAATAAAGAAGAATTAGCGGATATTAGAGATGGCATTAACGACACACTTTTAGTGCTCAGCA
The DNA here is from genome assembly GCA_041689895.1 of Gracilimonas sp. Classification (GTDB taxonomy): domain Bacteria; phylum Bacteroidota; class Rhodothermia; order Balneolales; family Balneolaceae; genus Gracilimonas. Next base: position 1,903 of record JBDNFJ010000246.1, read on the forward strand.
ATCGTCTTAAATTTATTGACCTACATCTGGAGCTAAACGATATACCCAAGACCTGCGTACGCATGGCCGATCTAAATCAGGTGTGGACCAACATCATTGTAAATGCTTGCGATGTGCTTGATGACAAAGGATCTCTTTCTATTGCTACCCATCATGAGAAAGAAACCATTTATATCACCATTTCCGACTCCGGCCCTGGGATTCCCGAAGTGGTGATGGCTCGCCTTTTTCAGCCTAACTTCACCACAAAAAACCAGGGCGCCACCTTTGGGTTAGGACTTGGCTTGGCCATCTCTAATGAGATTATTCGAAGATCGGGCGGAGTAATCAAAGCAGAAAATCAGAAAAAAGGTGGCGCTAAGTTTACGATTACATTACCCATCAAAACCAACTGCTAAACGGCGCAAAAACAATCTAATTCTTCTGTTCATTTGCGAGAAAATATAGCTGTATAATGCGGATTTGATCATACCCAATTTTTTTATTCATGCGGTCGTACACCACTTTCAGCATGTGGGATCCTTTTTCATCAAACACCTTGATAATCTCATCTTGCTGGCGCAGAGAAAGAGACGCCGCCTCCGTGATGCCCTCCACCCTCAGTTCATTCCCTTTCTTCAAATACTCTTTTAAGTGATTGAGAATGGTCACGCCTTTCACTCCATACTCTTCTGCTAAGTGTTCGATGGATTGACCGGCATTAAAAGCCTTCCCGATTTGAGCATACGTTTCAACACTCTCCAACTCTTCGGCCTTTTTTTGGAGGGTTTCTGCTTTGGCTTCAATGCCATGCTCCTTGGCATATTTTTTTATAACTCCGATAAACAAGGAGCCATATTTCTTGAGCTTAACCTCGCCCACGCCATAAAGTGGTAGCAAATGCTCCGTGTCTTTGGGAAAATAATAAGCCATTTCCATGAGCGTGGTATCCGGAAAAATAGTGTAGGGAGGAATTCCCTTTTCATCCGCCATGTTTTTCCGCTCTTTGCGAAGAATCTCAAACAGTTCTTCATCGTATTTAGCTTCCACTTCGGTTGCTACACGCGAAGCCTCTTCGGTGGTCATGGTAGTATTCGTGCGATCTAAGGTTCCAAATACGTTCTCATCTCCTTTAATAACAGCGGCAGCTTTATCATCCAGCAACAGCTCGGCATGCTCCCCTTTTGCCAGATAGTCTTGGCGAATTAGGAGGCGGGAAAGTTGCTCCCATTGGTTTTTAGACCATTCTTTTCCGGCCCCATACGATTCCAGCTTATTGTGATCCAGCTCCAGCACTTTCTGCGCTTTAGAACCTCGTAACACATTTATGACCTGTGTTTTTCCAAAACCTTCTTCCAGTTCTTTCACACACTTCAATAGTTTTTTGGCTTGAAGTGTGAAGTCTTCCGCATTCTCCTCACCCGAGAGACAATTATCACACATTCCACATTCTTCACGAGGATATTTTTCCCCAAAATATTTCATTAATGGAATGCGCCGGCATTTCTTTGTTTCAATAAATTTCAGCAATTCCTTCAGGTGCTCTTCCGCTACTTCTTTTTCCTGACCTTCCTTTTTATTGATGAAGTATTTGATTTTCTGCGTATCAGCATAGCTGAATAACATCACGCAATCGGAACGGAGTCCATCGCGTCCGGCTCGTCCAATTTGCTGATAGTAGGATTCGATGTTTTGCGTCATATCATAATGCATCACAAAGCGTACGTTTGGCTTATTTATCCCCATCCCAAAAGCAATGGTTGCCACAATAATAGAAACATCATCCCGAATAAATTGTCGCTGATTTATAGCGCGATTCCGATCAGATAATCCCGCGTGATAGGGCCTCACAGAATATCCTTCGTCATCCAGCGCCTGAGCTAACTCATCCACCTGACGGCGAGAGATGCAGTAGATAATTCCAGACTGTTTTTTTCGTGTGTATAAAAAGTCGAGCACCTGATTAAGCGGATCCTCTTTATCGACAATTTTTAGGAATAAATTGGGCCGGTCAAAACTTGCAATAAATTCTTCGGAATCTTTGAATTCCAGCGTTTTCTTAATGTCTTC
>JBDNFJ010000247.1:0-3481 GCA_041689895.1 Gracilimonas sp.
GCTATTCAAAAATCGTCTATGTCGGCCGTTGAGAAGGAAGCTTTTGAAGAAGAAGTGATGCTGATTGATGACATGTACGAAAACATGGATCGTGAAGAATATGCGACGGGTAAAGTAACGCCCGTATTTTTCGGCTCAGCGCTCCACAACTTTGGGCTGGATGTATTTTTAACTTATTTCTATCAGCTTGCGCCCCCGCCTCAGATGTATAGAACACCCGATGGCGTTGCTCGTGATTTGAACGATGGCTTTTCCGGATTTATCTTTAAGATGCAGGCCAACATGAATCCAGATCACCGAGATTGCGCCGCTTTTATTCGGGTGGCTTCAGGACGTTTTGAACGCGGCCAGCAAGTTACCATCGCCGGATTAGGAAAAAAGGTGAAATTATCCACCCCGCATACCTTGATGGGCGATGATCGCCAGCTGTTGGAAGATGCTTATCCCGGCGATATCGTCTCTATTTTCAACCCGGGTTCATTTCGAATTGGCACCACTATTTTTGAGGAGGATGAGGTTCAGTTTGATGTGATTCCTCTTTTCACCCCCGAGCATTTTCAGAAAGTAGCCACAAAAGATCCGTTTAAGCGAAAACAGCTTCGGGAAGGATTAAGGCAGCTCTCAGAGGAAGGAGTGGTTCATGTATTTGAAGTTCCAAATGGCGTTGGAAATGAGCTGTTATTGGGAACAGTTGGTGTGCTACAGTTTGAAGTGGTGGAACACCGCATGTTAATGGAATATGGCGTGGAGCTGGTCAAAACTCCGGTTTCCTATCACTGTGCTCGCTGGTTGCCAAACGAAAATGATGAGGTAATCGAAAAACTGGAATCCAGTTACTCCACCCACGTAACCAAAGACATGGAAGAAAACCCGATCGTCCTTTTTGATTCGAAGTATGCCCTGTCTCAAGCCGAAGAAAAAGTGGGCACAGAACATCTATTCAAGTTTAAGCAAGGGTAAATAAGAGAGCGGCTAACAACTTCTTCCTGGTTCCCGCCACTCTGCTGCGGAACTCTATTTGGAGGCTCTCCCTCCACCTATTTAGCTCATCTATAATTACACCACAATGGAGGATTACTTACCTCCATTAGCTTGAAGATCTGCAATGCAGTTGGCATCCAACTCGGGGATGCTCCCGCCAAGAAATTGATCAAATAAGCTGGCATTTTCCATGGCATAATACATCAGGCAATTATTATTGTCGCAGTGATGGCCGTGTTTCGTATCCTGATGGTTGGTTTGCATGTTGGTACCTGAACCGGCAATATTCACCAAGCCCAAAAGGTGGCCGAATTCATGCCGAAATGAAATAGACTCTGTTCGCTCGCGAGAAGGTTGGTTAAAGCCACCGCTTACTTCATCATAAGTTCCTCCAAAAAATGCGCTGGAGGTGTTGTAGTAAGCAATGCCCAACACGTTTTCTTGCTCAAATTGACTATCTACAATAAGCATGTATGCTGATAGCGTGCTGTCGTGGGTAAATGAATTACGGTGTTTGCTCTCCAATTCCCTGATTTGGTTAGCCGTATAAGTAGCTCGGCCGGCAGCTGAAATTTGAGTAGGCTCCATGACAGAAACCGACACCTTATGTAAGCGGCTCTCTAAGAACTCTTCCAGCCCATTCAATGCCTGTTCTGTTGGCTTATATCCCTGCATATAATCCACCTCAATTTCCAGCTTGGTGAACTGTTTGTTCGAGAGAAAATCATGAGCAGAAAGGCCCGGAGCTTCAATGTGTGAATACTTTCTATTATCCTTATCAGGCCCGGTAGTGTTGGAACAACTTGCACTAACTATTAAAATTACACTTATGATTATGCTCGGTAAAAATCGTTGATTCGTTTTTCGCATACGTTGCTTTGAAGGTATAAAATTCATTGGCTTTAATGTATTTTATGCCAATATGTTTCACAAAACGGTTATTAAGTGGGATTTTAATCTTCATAAACACTTTTTAATATTTATATCTGGTTCCTGAGGCTCCGTTTTAACGAGATATACAGGGGCTTACTCCGAACTTTTTAGACATATAAAACTTTCTTATAGCTTACTATATGTGTAATTTATGATATGCATGCCAACTTCCCCATACGTAAGATTATTCATGTTGATATGGACGCATTTTATGCTTCTGTAGAACAGCGGGATAATCCTGATCTAAAGGGAAAAGCAGTGATTGTTGGAGGCTCGCCAAGCGGTCGCGGCGTTGTGGCTACCTGCAGTTATGAAGCTCGCAAATTTGGTGTGCATTCGGCCATGCCGGCATCTCAGGCTATCCGACTTTGTCCGCACGGCATTTTTGTGAAACCTCGATTTGATGCGTATAAGGAAGCTTCTCGTCAAATTCGTGAAATCTTTTTTGAATATACCGATTTGGTTGAACCGCTTTCTCTGGATGAAGCATATCTGGATGTGACCGAAAATCACAAAGAAATTCCCTCCGCTACGCTCATTGCCAAAGAAATAAAAGATCGGATTTTTGAAGAAACAAGGTTGACAGCCTCCGCCGGCATTGCTCATAATAAGTTTTTAGCAAAAGTAGCTTCCGATTTAAATAAGCCCAATGGGATAGCACTTATCACCCCAGAGAAAGCCGAAGCGTTTTTAGAGGAATTAGACATCAAGCAGTTTTTTGGCGTGGGAAAAGCTACTCAGAAAAAGATGCATGCGGTGGGTATTAAATCCGGCGCTGATTTAAAAAAATGGACCCAAATTGACCTGATTAAAGCCTTCGGTAAATCCGGACGATTTTACTACAACATTGTACGGGGAATTGACCATCGGGAAGTGAAGTCTCACCGAGTGAGAAAATCATACGGTAAAGAACGCACCTTTTCGGAAGATATAGACAGCTTGGAATGGATTTATAATTTTTTAGAAGAACTGGCTCAATCCATAGCGGAAGGCATGAAAAAGATTAATGCGGCCGGAAAAACCATCACCCTGAAAGTCCGTTATAAAAACTTTGATACCATCACCCGAAGTTATTCTTTGCCTCATTATACTAATCGATATTCCGACATCATGGACGTGATAAAGAAGTTGTTGGAAGAAACAGAGGTGGGAAAGCGGCCGGTACGCCTGTTGGGAATCACCCTCTCCAACTTAAACCTGAATGAAACGACGGTTTATGAGCAGCTGGAAATATTATTCGGGGCCGGGAATTTATAACACGCGTTTCACATTCTCACTTTATAAACACGTAACTATCATTTTATCGTAATTATGATGATTTTCTCCGCATTACTTCCAACAATAAGAAATAGATATCTATGAGTGACGGTTACGGATTATTAAAAGGAAAAAAAGGGATTATTTTTGGCGCACTGGACGAACGCAGTATTGCCTGGAGAATTGCACTGGCCTGCAAACGAGAAGGCGCTGATTTTGTGCTCTCCAACGCGCCTATTGCCTTGCGCTTGGGTGCCTTAGATGCACTGGGTGAAGAAACAAATGCTCCCATCATCCCCTGTGATGTAAC
>JBDNFJ010000248.1:0-3273 GCA_041689895.1 Gracilimonas sp.
GTGTTAGGGTGGTTGTTCGAGTATTTATGCGATAGAGTAGTGTTAGTACACAAACACGTTAACACTCTAACACGTACGCACGTTGGCGCATTAACACTTTATTGTAAAGCCTTCTAAAATTACTTGTACTCTCGATATCGAATACCTACCATTGGCTAATTAAAAACTAATCCCATCTTATGAGGCCTCTACTTCTTTTTGTGATATGCAGCTTTATGATAAACGCCTGCTCGCCCAAGCAAGAAACCTCTCAAAGTAAAAAGGAAGCTACCGAAGCCGTAAATGCGGTAATGGATGACTGGCACGCCGCTGCTGCCGAAGGCGACTTCAACCGTTATTTTAATTACTTCGAAGATGACTCTTCCATATATATGGGAACTGATGCTACCGAACGTTGGACGGTGGGTGAATTTAAGCCCTGGGCCAAACCTTTTTTTAAAGATGATGGTGTAGCATGGAGTTTCACATCGACGTTTAGGAAAGTATATTTCTCAGAAAATGGAAAAACGGCTTGGTTTGATGAACAACTTGATACGCCTAATTTAGGGCAAAGTAGAGGAAGCGGCGTTTTAGTGAAGCATGATGGAAAGTGGAAAATTGCCCACTATAATTTAGCTGTACAGGTACCCAATGCCATCGCAGATGACGTGGTTAAACAAATTAATAATGAACTGGAAAAGGAATCAGAAGAATGAAAAAAGCTAAGCTATTACCCCTCCTTGGATTATTACTATTCACCACATCGGCGTGGGCACAACTTCAGTCGCCCGCTGAATTTTTAGGATATGAGTTAGGAGAAAAATGGACTCCTCACTATAAAGTACTAAGCTATTTTCAGCACGTTGCGGAAGAGTCGCCGTTAGTTACGCTGACTACCTACGGAAAAACCAATGAAGGACGCGAGCTGGTTTATGTGGTGGTTACATCCGAAGCCAATCAGCAACATATAGAAGAAATTCGTTTAAACAATCTGAAGCTTGCCGGACTTGAATCGGGCACCCCCACCGATGACCAAAAAGCTATTGTTTGGCTGAGCTATAACGTGCACGGCAACGAGGCCTCTTCCAGCGAAGCCGCTTTAAATACCATCTATCGCCTGCTTACCGAAAAAACAGCCTGGTTAGAAAACACCGTGGTAATTATAGATCCCATGATTAATCCCGACGGTCGCGATAGATATGTGAACTGGTATAAAAGTGTTGTAGGGGAAGAAAAGAATGTGCATCCCGAAACTCGCGAACATCGTGAGCCATGGCCGGGTGGCAGAACCAATCATTATTATTTTGATTTGAACCGAGATTGGGCTTGGCAAACACAGGTAGAAAGTCAGCAGCGAGTGCGAGCATATAACCAATGGATGCCACATGTGCACGTAGATTTTCACGAACAAGGCTACAACTCCCCATATTATTTTTCTCCGGCTGCAGAGCCTTTTCACAATGCCATTACCGATTGGCAGCGTAACTTTCAAACCATGATCGGGGAAAATAATGCCAAGCATTTTAACGATGAAAGCTGGCTTTATTTCACCGGCGAAGTTTTTGACTTGTTCTACCCAAGCTATGGAGACACCTGGCCTACTTTTAATGGTGCTATTGGAATGACTTATGAACAAGCGGGTCACAGTTCTGGGGGGAGTGGTGTGATTACGGCTGAGGGAGATACGCTGACCCTGCTCGATCGTCTCACCCATCATACCGCAAGTGGCTTATCAACGATTGAGGTTACGGCTCAAAATTATAAAAAAGTGATAAGCGAGTTTACTGATTTCTACAAAAATGCCATGGAAAACGGCTCCGGAGAATACAAGACTTTTATTGTGAAGAAAAGCAGCAATCCTGATAAAGCCTCCCGATTGTTGCGCTATTTAGCCAATCAGAACATCGAATTTGCGGTGGCTTCACGATCGTCCAATGAAAACGGATATGATTTTGATACCGGTAAAACGGGGCGTGTTTCGGTGCAGGAAGGCGATTATGTAATCAATACCTATCAGCCCAAAGGCACGTTAGTACGAGTGCTTTTTGAGCCGAAACCAGAGCTGGTTGATTCGTTAACCTACGACATCACCGCCTGGGAAATGCACTATGCATATGGTGTGGATGGATATGCGATTAAAGGCAAGGTGAACACAAAACCGCTTACGATGGAGGCCACCGGAGAGCTGACGCCGGTTATCCAAAAACCGTATGCGTATTTGGCGAAGTGGAATTCTATTGAGGATCTACAATATCTTACTCGTTTGTTAAATGAAGGAGTAGCCGTTCGCTATGCTCAAAAAGCCTTCACCCTAAATAAGAAAAAATACGCGCCCGGTACGCTGGTTATAACCCGAAAAGGAAATGAAACATTAGGCACAAAATTTGATGGCATTGTGAAAGATGAAGCCGGCATGCTTAATCGTATCGTAACGCCGGTAGCTACGGGTTTTGTAGATTCGGGCAAGGATTTTGGATCTTCCTCTGTCCGATATATCCAGAAACCACGGGTAGCTTTGCTATCGGGTAAAGGAACCAATTCCGGGACGGTAGGGCATGTCTGGAATTATTTCGACCAGCAGATTAACTATCCGATAAGCCTCATTAATGTAGAAAATGCGGGTTATGTTGATTGGGAAGATTATCAGGTTATTATACTTCCTGAGGTTTATGGAAGCACCTTTGGTGACAAGGAATTATCGACGCTTAAAAAATGGATTCGCAGTGGCGGAACGCTGATTGCTTTGGGCGGAGCAAATGGAAAATTAGCCGGAAAAGATGGCTTTTCCCTTAAAAAGAAAGAGCGAGAGAAAGAAGAGGATGTAGCTTCGGAAGAGAAACTTAAGGCGTATAAAGATGCCGAGCGAGCAAGGATTCCATATTCAAATCCCGGAAGCATCTATGAAATTACGATGGATGATAGTCACCCACTGGCTTTTGGATATGATGATACCTACCTATCTATGAAACTTGGATCTTCGGCCTACGAATATCTGGATAAAGGCTGGAATGTGGGTGTGGCAAAATCCGGCGCACATCGAAGTGGATTCACGGGCTATAAAGCTGAAAAAATGCTGGAAAATAGCCTAACATTTGGCGTGCAGGATATGGGCTCTGGCGAAGTAGTGTATATGATCGATAATCCACTCTTCCGCGGTTTCTGGCACAACGGAAAGCTCTTATTCGGAAACGCCGTGTTCTTGGTAGGAAATTAAAATAAAGTGTTAACGTGCGAAGGTGTTAAAGTGTTAATGTTACTAAAACACCCTAACACGTTAACACCCTAACACGTAAA
>JBDNFJ010000249.1:0-3737 GCA_041689895.1 Gracilimonas sp.
ATATCCATCTGAACCAAGCCGGGTTTTAGCCGGTATGGATATTGGAATCAGAAAAAGCACTGATGGAGGAGAAAATTGGAAGGAGTCCTCGAAGGGTATGAGTGCCTATACCCTTACCCACAGTGCCCGAGACCCCGAAGTGGTCTATGCCAGTGGGCAAAATACGGAAGGCATGGTGTTCTTTGCTGCCAGCGGCGATTTTGGCGACACTTGGCAAACGGTAGAATTTAAAGGTGAGCCAACTCATATTCAGGTCAATGATATGGTTTCTGTGTTACAGAACGGGAAAGAAGTACTTTATTTAGGTACCAATAAAGGGCTGTACAGCTACACCTTCGAAAAATAAAGGATGAACAGAGTGCCATTTTCAAATCCCACAGGTGTATAATCTGCGGGATTTTTTAGTTAAATAGATTTTGGCAGACTGTGCTTACAATTAATATAGACGTGCAGGCAAAGCCACTAACAATTCAATAGTCTTAAAAAAAAGAGCCTCCAAACAGGCCATATATTTGGAGGCTTATGAATATTTATGGCATAAATACCTATAAACAAATTTGACCTGGTGGGCATCCTGCACCAAAAATGGTAATATAATGTGTTTTTTCCGCTTGTTCGCTGCCCTTAATTCTTGACTATTTAGTGCAGGGTGTTATCTTGCTGTGTAATGTTGCTATTGCATCCATTAAGGATGAAAATAGCTGCTATACTTATACTTATGAACAAGCTGATTAGATATTTCATAGTATTCTCCTTGTGGATTGTATGTTTCTTATCTGTTAAGTCTGTTTTCTAAAAGAAAAGACCTTTTATATAAGAGTAACCAACCCCCCATTTGTTACAAAAAAACTAAAAAAATTTTATTATGCGTTTTATTACCTCAATTTTGATGATTTTTGTCTCCTTTTTGGGGCTCTTTAGCTGTTCCACGGATTCCCATTCAACCAAGCAGCTCAACGTGGAAGGATCTTTTGGCGAACCTTCGCTACCCAAGCAAGAGATATTTGAAATAAAGGCCAACGGCGAAAACCTTTATGCCGGAACCGGCAACAATTTATACCTTAAAAGCAAGCAAGAATCAGCTTGGCAACCACTGGCGCTTCAGGGCGGGGAAGTGCGAACATTTGTGGTATTATCTGAGCAAGAATTATTGGCATCCGTTAATTTCAATAATGGCGATTCCTTAACTATTGCTCGTTCGAATGATGGTGGCGAAAGTTGGAATTCTTTTCGTAATGGATTTGGAGGAAACCAACAGGTGATTCCTTATACTATGGATGCCGAGAAGGGAAATCCGTCTGTGATCTTTGCCCGGGCTGCACCTATTATGAATGTTGCCCGCAGCATAAACAGAGGGACTAATTGGGAAAGTGTAGTAGGGTCATGGAATGATCCCAATTTGGGCGCTGGCATTTTTGTAAAAATCGATTCTAATAATCCCCAAAATGTATGGGCCGGGGGAGCCAATGCGTTGTTCCAACCTTCATTATTTAAATCTGAAAATGGGGGCGACGATTGGAAAGGTCTTATTGTTCTTAAAGGTATAGAGGCCACTGTGCATGACCTTTTGATAAATCCTAATAGTTCTGATCAAGCCATAATAGGGTTGGGTGGAACCATAACTCCGGCACGGCTCATCCTCAAAACCACCGATAGCGGCCAGATCTGGGAAACAGTGTATGAAGGAGTAAACACCCACACCCTGGCCCACAGCACCCGCAACCCCGAGGTAGTTTATGCCAGCGGGCAAAATACGGAAGGCATGGTGTTCTTTGCTGCCAGCGGCGATTTCGGCGACACTTGGCAAACGGTAGAATTTAAAGGTGGGCCAACTCAAATTCGAGTAAATGATATGATTTCTGTGCTCCAGAATGGCAAAGAAGTGCTGTACTTTGGTACCAATAAAGGGGTGTATAGCTACACCTTCGAAAAATAATAGATAAACATAGATCAAATTTGTACATCCCGTTTGCAGCCATGCATACGGGATTTTTTTTGATTCAATATATTTTGGCAGACTGTGCTTATAATAAATATAGATGTGCAGGCAAGGCCAGTGGCAATTCAATAGTCTTAAAAAATAGAGCCTCCAAATATGAGATATATTTGGAGGCTTATGATTACTTGGGATTTAACTGCCTATAAACAAATTTGACCTGGTGGGCATCCTGCACCAAAAATGGTAATATAATGTGTTTTTTCCGCTTGATCGCTGCCACTGTTTACCACCACTTTTAATTGAGCAGTTCCAGGGGAAGCTCCCTGATTATCAAAAGATCGAGAATAGGACTGGGAGGTGCCAGCTGCAACCCACGAAGCTTGAGCAATGTTTTTAAAATACCATTGATAGGTATAACTACCCGAGCCATATTGGGGGTGCGCCGTCCATATTCCAGACTCATCCGAGTCTGGAATTATTGGCCCGGTAATATATACTCGTAGTGGAGTGTAGGCCGCAATGGGATCTGGACTATTGTCAGGATCATTACTGACATAACCATCTGTGCTAATCTTATTGGGAACGGTAAGTAGCAAGCCTGCAATATGCGGGGCGGCCATGGAGGTGCCGCATTTTACTGCCGTTCCTCCACCGGGCTTAAGAGAAGTTACATTATCACCAGGCCCTCCATATTCGATAGGGGGATTGCCATAGTTGGAACCATAATTTGGATTACAGGTAAAGGCCGTTACAAAAGCATCATTATCATCATAAGCGGAAACTGTCCAAACGTTCGAGTTCTCAACTCTGGCTGGAGTTTGGTAATTAGCATCAACACCATCATTACCAGCTGCAATGGTAAATCTTAATCCAGAATTTGCAACATTATTTACAGCATAATCAATAGATGTTACGCTACCGCTCGGATTGTAAAGACCAAGACTCATGTTAATGATATGGCTTGAAGAAGCCCGTCCTGCTACATAATTAACACCATCAACAACATCTTCAATGGTACCAATACCATTTTGATCTAATACTTTTACAGAAACAACGGTAGCTCCTGCGGCAACACCAACAACATCTGTTGAATTATTAATAGCCGCTATCGTTCCGGCTACATGCGTTCCGTGGCCGTTCAGATCATCGGCACTTTCACCACCCACAAAAGAAACACTATTACCAACATCTACATTTAAATCGGGGTGATCTAAATCAATACCGGTATCCAAAACCCACGCTTTTTTACCACTTCCATTTTGTGCACCACCAACGCGGGTAATACCCCAAGGTGTGGTTTGGCTCATTAGCGTATTTTTCCAAACAACCGCCGGAGTTGTGGCCATGGAGGTAGTTCCTTCAATTCCATTAAACCGTTGATTTTGTTCTACGAAATCTACCTGTGGATTCTTTTTAATAGCCTCAAGCTGAGCTTCGGTTAGGGTTGCAGCAAACCCACGAAGAGCATACTCATATCGGCTTTTAACATTTTGTTCTTTGATGCCGAATGTTTCTATTTTATTGTTTACAAACTGAAGGGCTTCCTGAGCTACTTCGTTATTTATACGCCCTTCCCACTGGTCTTTGAATACTACAATATATTCTCCGGGAATGACTTCTCCACCGTCTCCTCTAGTCTTTTGCAGCTTTTCTTGACTATCAGCAGGGGGGGGGGTATTTTGAACCATATTTTGGTCGTTACAGCTTGTTACTGCCAGTAAAGCAATAACACCAATGAATAAATGTTTTAAAATTAATTGATACATTTTTTCTCCTTTATATTATGATTTAAACACAA
>JBDNFJ010000250.1:0-4797 GCA_041689895.1 Gracilimonas sp.
GATCTTTGGTTTCCTTGATTTCGTCATCCAGTTTGTCCAAAGCAATACGAAATTCTTCTAAAGATATGCGCTGGGCAATTTTATTACTGTAAGGATCAAATTTGATAGCTTCGTCAAATTCCGTATTTGCTATCCAGAGATGTTCTCCCAAAAAATTCATATCGTGTAAATCATTCACTCTTCCGAGATTCAGCACGTCAAAATTTCTGGCTTTTGTATCAAGCAAGCGTACTTCATCGTTAGTAGAAACGAAAAGACGGTTCTCAAAGTCAACATGCCAGGCGATAGAACTCACTCCCACTTTTCCCCAGTTGTTAAAGAAATTGATGGGAGAGGTTTTCCCATTTTTATGCAGGATTTGAACTGGACGTATCTGTTCGCGTGAAAGTTCTTGGTCAGCTTTTTTCGCATTTTGCGAGCCCAAGATTAGTAAGTCGTGTTTCATTGGCCTACGTGTTTTCTGGAGTTATTAATTATGAGAATCTAATGATATTTTTTAAAAAATACTGATGTGGCATGGCTGAATTAAATAGAGAATTGATATAGCACTATGAGATGGAGAATATTAAAAGATAGGGTGTGGCAATCTCACTAGGCCTTGGGGTAGTGGTTTCATTTTCTACGGTTTACTGTAAATCGGTCTGCTGGCTTCCGTCCAGCTGAACGATGGAGAATAGTGCTATGAGGTTTATATTCAAATATTCTGTTGCAAGTAGAACGGCATTGAAAATGGAACCATGGACGTGAAATCCTGCAATTCAAAATATCAAAAAAAAGAAGCCCTCTATCAAAGGGCTTCTTTTGTTGTTAGCAATCTATAGCTTTAATGAAGCTATAATCCAGTAAAATCGGGGTTTATAGAGATACCACTCCCATGGCACCGTCTAAAAGCCGATGTCAATAACAAGATGTTAATCCATGATCTTTCGGAGGAAAGCCGGCTGATCGGTATCATCCTTACGGATGCGCTCTGTACGACTTTGGAAGGGCGCGATGTTATCTTGCGCTTCCTTATTTTGGGTGTCTTCATCCGGCACTTCTATTTCCTCATTTTGCTTGCGTACGTTTAGGTCGCGCCGCAGGTAAGACGGAGTATCTAATTTTTTAAGATTGTTCTCGCCTTTGTAATAATCGCCGGTGCTTCGAGGGAATCGGTTTGGAACCTGTGATTCATTCTTAGACTGCTGAAGGTTATTCTTCGCATTTACAGCGGCTTTATTTAGCGACTCTTTGTTTGGCGCTACTTTGGCGGAAGTTCGATCTTCGGCTAAATCAAATCCGGTGGAAATAACCGTTACCCGGATTTCATCCCCAAATTCCTCATCCAGAACTGTACCAAGAATGATTTCTGCATTATCGCCGGCTTCTTGCTGAATAATACTGGTTGCGGTTGTAGTTTCACGCATTCCAAGGTTTGCACCTGCCGAAATATTCACCAGCACGTTCCGCGCTCCACGAATACTTACCCCGTCTAATAAAGGGGAATCGATGGCAGCACGAGCGGCCATTTCAGCACGGTCGGCTCCTTCGGCTGTTGCAGATCCCATGATAGCCGCACCGCCATCACTCATCGTTGTTCTGACATCTGCAAAGTCAAGGTTGATTAAACCGGGCATCAAAATAAGATCACTGATACCACGTGTAGCGTTATAAAGCACTTCGTTTGCCATGGCGAAAGCTTCTACCAGAGAAGTATTTTCGTCGGCAATATCGAGCAGTCGCTCATTAGGGATTACGATGACAGTATCACAGTTTTTCTTAAGCTCGGTGATGCCTTCAAGCGCATATTTTTTCCGAACTTTCCCTTCGCACTCGAAGGGGGTTGTGATGATACCTACCGTTAATATGCCGCGACGTTTGGCAATGCCGGCTACCACAGGGGCACCTCCGGTTCCGGTTCCACCACCCATGCCTGCCGTCACAAAAATCATGTCGGCATTTTCTATAGCTTCCTCAATTTCATGGCGATTTTCTTCCACCGCTTCGCGTCCAATTTCAGGACGGGCTCCGGCACCAAGTCCATTGGTAAGAGCTGAGCCTACCTGGATTTTGATATCTGCCATGCTGTTTTTAAGAGCCTGCGCGTCTGTGTTTAGAGCAATATACTCCACACTTTCGAGGCCCATGTTAATCATATTATTTATGGCGTTACCGCCACCGCCGCCTACGCCGATCACTTTGATCTTAGCGTTTTCCTGGCTCTGTTCGTCGAAAAAGAAACGTGAATTGTTAGCCATTGTTAACTCCTATTTGAGTTGTTGTATTTTACTGGATTGTTATTGTTGTAGATGATTGCTTGTGGAATAAATCGATCAACCGAAAGACACCCACTTCCATCTGAACGCTTAAAGCGGATGGTTGGAAGAGGTAAGTGGTTTTGCTTTTTATAGCCTTCGGGTAACAAGTTCATTCCATGGGGTTTTATATGCTGATTTTACTTCTAAAGTTCTTTGAACCAACTTTTCATGCGTTCAGTGATTTTCTGCATCACTTGCTCCACGCTGGTTCCTTTGGATGATTGTGGCATCATAGTTTTGTTATTTGTTGTACCGGAACGGAGTGCATGCATCACTAAGCCTACTCCGGTTGCATAAATTGGACTGTCCACTTCTTCTTTCAAACCACCTGTGATACCTAAGGGGATTCCCACTTTGGCATCCAGGCCTAAGATTTCGTTGGCCAGCGGACAAATATTCTTAATTAATGAACCGCCGCCGGTAACTACTACGCCAGCACTCATTGAATCTGCATAACCGCTGCGTTTAATCTCAATACCCACGATTTCAAGAATTTCTTCCATCCGTGCTTGTACAATCTTGGCGAGAATGCTCTTGGTGATTTCTTTGGGAGGCCGTCCGGCAATACCGGGAACGGTGATTACCTCATCTTGTTCAATCAAATCAGCATAACTTTCGCCATACTTACGTTTTAGGGTTTCGGCCTGATCGTCGAGCACGCTGAGTCCGAGTCGAATATCGTCGGTAACTTTTTGTCCCGCTATAGCGATGACGGCCGTGTGCCGAATGGTATTATCCTGAAAGATGGCCATGTCTGTGGTTCCACCGCCGATGTCAACTAAAACAACACCGGCTTCTTTTTCTTCCTTATCCAAAACTGAATAGGAAGAGGCCAGCGGTTCGAGGATGAGATCGGCTACCTGATATCCGGCACGTTCAACACAGCGGTACATGTTTTTGGCGGCAGATACGAGTCCGGTTATAATGTGTACTTCTGCTTCCATGCGCATGCCGCTCATTCCAACCGGGTCGCTGATTCCGTCTTGTCCATCTACCACAAATTCTTGTGGAATTACGTGTAAGATCTGCTGATCTGTTGGCAGCATAATGCGCTGACAATCTTCAAGCAGGCGTTCTACATCTTTTGCCGTGATCTCATTATCGCGGTTATTAATGGTGATTACGCCTTTGCTACGCATGCTTCGGATATGATCGCCCGCAATGCCCACATTTACCGAATTTACCTGGATGCCGGATGCTAATTCGGCCTGTGCAATGGCATCTTTAATGGCGTTGACCGTTTTATCGATGTTAACGACTACCCCACGATTAAGGCCCTCGCTGTGAGCTTTTCCCACCCCGAGGATGTGAATTCGTTCTTGTTCATCGATTGATGCTACGATGGCGCAAATTTTAGTGGTCCCGATGTCGAGACCTACCATGATGTTTTCATGTTCTTCCATGACGATCCGCTGTGTTTTGATTGATTGCTAAATTTGTTTTCTGAGGTGATGGTGATGCTAAATCTGATATCCTATCTGTGTGGGCATATCGAAACAGACCTTTACTGCTGTCCTTTATAGCCGAGTAGAAATCAGAAACACGGTCTTTCTTGGGTACCCCTTTTTTAGGTTCCGTAAGCAGGGTGTTTAATAACCTCTCTGCACCATTCTCCGGCTCCGTTTCGGTTTTTTTTGTGGAGGTTTTTTTAAGCAAGGAATACCCTTGAACCTCTGCGTACGATATGTTGTCGAAATTAAATTTCACGGGTTACCACCTGGTTTTCGAACCGAAGATCTACCTGTTGCATTGCATTTATGCCTTTAGTGCGAAGTACATCCGTATAGAATGCTTTCCAGTTCTCGAGTTTCAATTTGAAATCGTTTCGTCCAAAAATAAGTTTAACGCCATTTTCCTGGCTCAAAGCAACTACGCCTTCCGTCTCATCAAATACTATTTCACTAATGGTTGTCCACCCAAAATCATCTTGCTGAGCCGCGAGTAAAAATTGGCTAATTTGCGTAAATGAAGCAGTCTGGATGGTGTCGATAGAAGTTGAGCTGAACCCATACAAAAGAGGCACATCCTGAATTTTATCTTCCAGAATTGGTAAATGGACGCCTTCTGCATCTACATATTTACGGCCTGAGCCATCCACCAACAGAGCAACAGGCTGCCGTTCTACGATATTCAGCTGCAAATCTCCGTTCGGCTCTATATAAGGAGTTACCGTTCGGATATAATCTAATTGCTCAACGCGTTGCACTACGTTATCGAGATTTAAGCTGTCTGGTTTTACACCCATAGGCACCGCTGCTGCCTGCTTTACCTGCTCATATGGTGTAAAGTATAATCCGCTTACCTTCACTTCCTGCACCGTTACATTCCGGTTCCAGTAAATTGCCGCAAGCATAGCAACTCCTATCACCATCAAAAGGGCGGTAATCCAAGGTAACAAGCTGTTATTTGATTGCTTGGTGCTCAACTATTCGGCTTTAGGTTTGAAGGTTCCAGATTTCAATGCTTCTACAAATTCTTCTCCAAAGCGATAGATATCGCC
>JBDNFJ010000251.1:0-2662 GCA_041689895.1 Gracilimonas sp.
ATCTTCCCCAAAAGCAAAGGCCACTTTTTGAACTTTCGGATCTTCGATGGGAGGGAAGATGGCTTCAATATCCAGGTTGTTACTCAGCGGATCGATGAGGTAACACATTTCTCCATCGTAAATTTGCATCAGACACATGTTAAAACCGTAGCGATAGTGGTTGCGATCAAATTCCAGGTCTATAGCAAATTCAGGAGTATTTCTGAGTGAATTGGAAAGGTCTGCTAAGGCGTCATTATCCGTGATGTATTGAATGGCCATAAATTATTTTGGGGTGAAAAAGTCGGAGAATAATATATAAAGAATGAAGGGAAATTATGGTACATAGCCAGTTTATAACCGGCTTACCAATACATGGTAGTTTCCCTCGATAAAATAGCGGCCTATTATTTAGTCCAGCTGTTGTTACTTAGGTCCGCATCCATCCAAATTCCACCATTTAATTTGATAGATGTTATCGTCTTTTTAGTTTTTATTTCTACCGTAGTTTTTTGCTGATTTTCTTTCCAGATGGAGGATGTTTGATGCTTGATTTCTGTACTTCCATCCGCATAGGTTATCTCAACATCAACCGGTGCCGGCATCCCGCCAATATTCTGGATGGAAAGCGTGTATTTTTTCCGAGACTTTTTGACGTTGGTCAAAGCAAGATCGATGTAACTATTCTCAAAATACCAAGGCTTCCAGAACCAGTTTAAATCTTGTCCGGATAAATCATTAAAGCTATAAAAGAAATCCCAAGGAGATGGATGCTTTCCGTTCCAGCGCTCCATGTAGCCATGTAGGGTGGTTTTAAAAAGTTCATCCCCCAACATATCTTTAATAGCGAGATATCCCAAAGCAGGTTTGCCATACGCATTATTGCCATAACCACGACCGACCATATCAGCAGGTGTAATTATGGGCATATCGCTGGCGGTAGAAGGGGTATGAATCCATCGGTTAATTCTGAACTGACGGAATAATTTATCAGCGGTTTCAACGCCCATATTGTGGCGGTTAATGAGCAGCTCAAAAGTAGCCGCCCAACCTTCATCCATAAAAGCATAGCGGGTTTCGTTAACGCCCATATAAAAAGGGAAATAGGTATGCGCAATTTCGTGTGCAGCTACAAATTGGGAAAAAGCAGGATCACCATACGTCTCATCGTTGGCCATCATAGGATATTCCATTCCGGCGTAACCTTGAAAAATACTGGTCTTTTCATAAGGATAAGCAATCCCCGGCCAATCATTAGAAAACCAGTTTAGTATTTGCCGCCCAAAACCTACCATTTGATGGTAATCGGCGGAAGTATCGTTATATGCTGCTTGGACGCTGGCTCGGCGATTGGTTTCATCATCTACCACTACGCTGGATGCATCCCACACAAAATGGTCGCTGATACCAAAAGCCATATCCGGAATGTTGGTAGCCTCAAAAGACCACGTATTCAAATCTGATTGTGCTGTTACTTTGCCCGATGTCATTTCTTCAAAGCTCGCAATGGTTGAAATTTCATCGGAGCTAAGGGATTTATTGAACCGCTGGGCTATATTATTTTGAAGGACTTCATCCGGATTTTTTAACGTTCCGGTTCCCCAAACAACATAATTTTTGGGCACCGTCACAATCACTGTATAATCGTTGAAATCACTGTAAAACTCTTGCGAGCCCGTGAATTCAATAGTGTCCCAACCCATGTAATCATCCAGTACGGACACGCGAGGGTAGAAATAGGCGAGAAAATAGGTGGTAGAATCAATCATACCTTCTCGACCGCTGGTGAGTGAAATCTCATAATGCCAATCGAAATGAATCTGTACCGATTCGCCCGGTGCAAGTCCTTCGGTTAGCCTTAGTCGCTGGATGGTAGAGGGGCGTGAAGAAGTTCTCCAAGACTGCGAAATTCCGTTCACCGATAGAGAATCTACGTGCATGCCTGAAGTCATATCTTCTTGTGAAGCTCCATAATTACGAGCGGCACCTGGCTTATGGCGGTTGAGGAAGAATTTGAATACAAGATAATTTAAGGTGTCTGGACTGTTATTGGAATAGGTGATATCCTCGGAGCCTTTTATCATCCTATCAGGCGGTGTGGCTGTGATATTGATGGAATATTCTCCTCGGTTTTGCCAATAATTGGTGCCCGGTTCTCCGGTTCTGGAGCGGGTGTCGTTCTCGTAAGCCAGCTTCATATTTCGGGGTTCATATAAATCCTGTGCCTGAAGATTTGAAAGGAACAGCATGGATAAGCAGATAATGGTAATAATTCGCACGGTTTTACCTCTATTGGAATATTTGATCTCGGACAAATATTGAAGGAGACCGATTAAAATTTCGACCCTATAAAAAACGGAAATTTCACCGAAATAGAAAGATTTTGATTGCTTAGGAACTATCGGTGATTCTCATACTTTTTAGGCTTTAATAGCTGTGCAAGCATTTGAATATCATCTTTAGAAACCTGATTTTTTTGTGCTTCTATAGCTTCAGTAAGCTGCTTTTGCGTTCTTATCCCCAAAACGGCGGAAGCTACTGCCGGATGCTGAAGCACATATTGAACTGCTGCTGAAATTGGGTTGATGGTTTTGTTTGCAGCTTTTTGCATTTGAGCACACTCATCGGCAGAGTAACCGACATATTCTCTGGCTTTTTTGTGAATAAGTAATCCTTTGGCAAG
>JBDNFJ010000252.1:0-3369 GCA_041689895.1 Gracilimonas sp.
ATTCACAAAATAGGCGAATGAAGGGGAAGAAGGCGGATAATCACTAAAGTAACCGCGAGCATGTGCGGTAGCTTCTTTATCCTGGCCTGCAAAAACGGTAACCATATGGTCAGGTTTAGCTTCCGATTGCTCAAGCGCAACTCCGAGTCCTGGGCGGGCATTACCGGCGGCACATCCGCACACCGAATTAATTGCCAGAAGCATGGTTCCTTTATATTCTTTCATGGCCCGATCTACCTCTTCGGGAGTCTTCAGTTCTTCTACACCAAAATTGGTCAGTTCTTCTCTCATCCAGGAGGTGTCGGGGCCCATTCCTAATCCAAATTGCATAATAGTCTCTTTTGTGTGTTAATTTTCAGGTGGAATCTAAAATACAAAAAAATTCACCAAAACAAGACAAGGCTTCCACCTCTGTAAAAAAGGGAAGCCTTGCTTAATTTTTCAATTATTTGCTTGACAAATACCATCAAGCAGGTCTCTGCGAACATGTATATCAGCATCACGATAGTAACCAAAAATGCTGACTACTATGCACTATCAGAATTACTTCGTAGCTTTGTAATATTCAGCTACTTGATCCCAATTTACCATATTCCAAAAAGCGGAAACATAATCAGGGCGGCGATTTTGATAGTTCAGATAATACGCGTGCTCCCAAACGTCAACTCCTAAAATAGGAGTATATCCATCCATAATGGGGCTGTCTTGATTTGCAGTGGAATGCACTTTCAAGTTTCCGTCTTTATCTACAGAAAGCCATGCCCAACCGGAGCCAAAACGGGTGCCGGCTGCATTTGAGAATTCTTCTTTAAATTTATCCAAACTGCCAAATGTGCTGTTAATAGCTTTAGCAAGATCGCCACTTGGCACTCCGCCTCCATTTGGAGAAAGGATAGTCCAAAATAATTTGTGATTTGCGTAACCGCCGCCGTTGTTTATAACCGCTTGTTTTTTGTTAGCCGGCAGTTCATTAATTCGGCGAAGTACTTCTTCAATCTCCAGATCTGCAAATTCATGGCCTTCTAATGCCGCATTTACTTTATTTGTATATCCTTGATGGTGTTTCGAATGGTGAATCTCCATCGTGCGTGCGTCAATATTAGGTTCAAGTGCATCATAAGCATAGGGTAGATCGGGCAATGAATAAGCCATTGTTACCTCCAATTTAAATTCAAGTTTTATGGGCGCTTACGTTTTGTGCGCCTTTAATTTATAGTACTCAAACATAAGCAATAAGGGGTTAAAATTCGTTCCAGCATGTATCTAAACATTCTATCTTTTAGATTTGTTAACACTATGAACAAATGAGGTTCTGAATTACTGTTAGAATTGAAGTATCTTTACCGCCTAACTCTCACTCAATTTATTTATGAACTACGATTACGATGTTATTATTTTAGGAAGTGGGCCGGCAGGATTTTCCTGTGCCATGCAAAGCTCAAAATTTGAAAAAAGAGCACTGGTAATTGAAGCCAGCCCAGATTCTTTCGGGGGAACGTGGATCAACTCCGGAACCATTCCCAGCAAAGCCCTTCGAGAAACCGCTCGTATTATTCAGCGCTTCCAACATCAATTTAAAGACCTGAAAAACCAGAAAGCTTTCCAACACCACCAAATGTCGGAACTGGTAACCTACAAAAACCAAATCCAAAGCAGTAAAAACAGTAAGGTTGAAAACGATTTTGCTAAGAATGAAATTGACACGGTTCACGGTTTTGGCGTACTAAAGGATGAACATACCGTTGATGTAAAACTGAACGACGGCTCCCAAAAAACCTATACCGGTGAATTTATATACTTGGCTACGGGAAGTAAGCCACTGAAGCCAAAAGGCTTTAATCTGGATCATAATAAAATTCTCGATTACACTTCCATTTTATCGCTAACCCACATTCCACGGAGATTGGTTATTGTAGGAAGTGGCGTTCAGGCGTTAGAATACGCAACCACTTTCTCGAATCTCGGAAGCCGCGTTTCCATTCTAAACGAAACAGATTCCTTTCTTCCTTTTCTTGATAATGAAATCACAGAGCAGCTCAATACTATTCTGGATAAAGAAAAAATCGAAGTTTTCTGCAATGCCGAACATATTGAGGTGAAAGCAAATGCTTTGCGTAATACCACCGAAGTTAAGTACAACCTCCGCAACGATAATGAAGCAAACCGCGACCGCGTAATTGAAACGGAGCATGTGCTATATCTGGGCGGAAAGGTTCCAAGTATTAACGGATTGGGTCTCGAAGAGCTTGGCGTGGAAATGGATGAAAACGGCTACATTGAGGTTAATAAGGGCTATCAGAGTAGCGTTAAAAACATATTTGCCGGTGGTGATGTAATCGGTTATCCCGCACTGGCTTCCGCTTCTTTTTCGGAAGGACGATTAGCTTCCTGCCGTATGTTCGGTATTAAAACCTTAGATGTGCCCCCCGAAATTCCTTTTGCCATTTACTCTATTCCTGAAATTTCCAGCATTGGCATGACCGAGAAAGAAGCTCGATCGAAAGGAGTGGATGTTACCGTCGGGCGCGCTTACTACAAAAACATTGCACAAGGTGATATCAGCAACCAGCAAGACGGAATGCTAAAGATGGTATTCGAGACGGAATCACTGAGAATTCTGGGAATCCATATTATTGGAGAACGAGCAAGCGATCTCATCCATCTTGGTCAGGCCGTGATGTCTTTGGGAGGTGATATCCGCTATTTTATTAATCACGTGCTCAACTATCCTACCTACAGCGAGGCTTATCGTATTGCCGCTTTCAACGGTATGAACCGCGTGTATAAAGCCGGTGTGAAATACAAAAAGATTCTCAAAAAATAACGTATAAGTACTTTGCTCAGTTAAACCTTGAAGCGACATTCACGAGGCTTTAGACTCAAGAATAGAATCTGTGTGTAAGGTTGTAATTAGAGAATAATTAGAGCAGATAGAATTTCTTAAATATAATGAATGGCTTTTGGCATGCCTTCCGAGTCGAAAGGCACTTCTTCGGGCAGCGTCCTGATCTCTTTTTCTTCCGATATTTTTACGTAGTAAGCAAGTGCCATTGCATCTACAATATCATCCTCATCAACTTCATTTCGGCGGAAATCTTCCTTGATATCACGGAAGAAATCATCCGCAATCGGCTCATGGTTTTTAATCAGCTCCAGGCGATGTTTAATCCCTTTTTTAAGATTCTTCTTCTGATAAATCATTCCACCATTTAGCTTCTGGAACAGCAGTTCGGGATGACTTTCCAGCACTTTGTCCTTCAGGCTTTCATCGGCATGCAAAAGCTCATCCACCATCTGTATTTTTGGGGTGATACTCCAGGCTTGCAAGCTTAGCTTATGCTCGTTGTATTCGTAGCTAATGATATTGGC
>JBDNFJ010000253.1:0-2284 GCA_041689895.1 Gracilimonas sp.
GAACAGATAAGGGCAAACACTACTACCAGCGCAAGTTCCTGAAATAGCAATCCGGAAACGGTTTGCATAAAAACAACCGGCAAAAAGATTACACAAGTTGTAAGAGTAGAGGCTACAATGGCGCCAGCCACCTGTTTAGTGCCTATTAAAGCACTGGCTTTTAGCTCCTTGCCTTCTTCTTCCCTTAGCCGGATGATATTTTCGAGTACTACAATTCCATTATCTACAATGAGGCCAACGCCTAAGGCTAAGCCACCAAAACTCATTTGGTTTAAGGTGAGATCATTGAAATAGAGTAGGGCAAAAGTGGCAATGATGGATATGGGGATAGCCAAAGCGATGATAAAAGTGGAAGATCCATTTCGGAAAAACACATATAACACGATGACCGCAAGTAAGGCTCCCCACATGGCAGAGCTTTGCACGTTATCAATAGAGCCTTGAATAAATTTACTTTGATCGGTGGTTACAAATAGCTTTAGGTCGCTGCGCTGGCTGTTGATGCGCTCCACTTCTTTACGGATGTTGGCAGCAACGGCAACCGTGTTAGCCCCTGTCTGTTTACGAATCCCAAAACGTACCATCGGCTTTTTATCAATGGTAACCACGCGATTCAAATCCTGATATCCGAAAGAAACATCGGCTACATCTTTGACCCGAATGGGTTTATTGTCGATGGTGGTAATAACGGTGTTGGCAATCTGATCTACTGATTTATACTCTCCCAAAGTACGTATATACAGCTGCTTGATGCCTGAGTTTACGTTACCGCCCGGAAGATTGGCATTTTCGCCAGCAATGGCTCGCTGTACATCAGCCGTCGAAAGTCCGCTGGCTATGAGTCGGTCTCGCTTAATTTCTACTTTAACCTCCCGATTAATTCCACCCCAAATATCGATGGAGCCTACTCCATTAATTTGTTCAAATCGCTTGGTAATCTCTCGATCCAGTACAACGGTTAGCTCAGCCAGATTCATGTTCGAATTGGCTCCTACAATGACGATCGGGAAATTGTTTGGGTCAAATTTCCAGATTCTTGGAGGATCGGCTTCAGGTGGAATGCTATTACGCACGCGATCCAGAGCGGCTCGAACATCGTTGGAGGCTACGTCAATATCCACGCTTTGGTCAAACTCAAGCGTTACCCAGCTGCGCCCTTCAGTAGAATTGGATCGCACGCGTTCAACGCCTGGAACGCCGGCAAGCGCATTCTCAACGGGTTCGGTTATAATCTGTTCCATCTCTTCTGGCCCAACATTAGAGTATGAAGTGGAAACCGTTAACTGTGGATATTCAATAGGGGGAAGCAGGTCAACCGGTAAATATCTGAATCCAATCACTCCAAGTGTGATAATGATCAGGAAGACCATCGTGGTAGCAATAGGACGCTTAATCGAGGTTTCTGTAATAGGCATAGCAGTACGGGTTAAAGGGTCACATTATTTTGATCTTCATCGCGCTGTTGCATGATTTCCTTCAGCAAATCCTCTCGTTGTAATTGCTGAAGTTTGTAAATGCGATCCCAGCTCATGGTGCGAATTCGAGCCTGCGTACGTCCTTCTGACAATAGATTTTGGCCAACCGTTACAATCCATTGCCCACTTTCAAGACCTGACACTCCGTATTCCATTCGGCCTTGCGCCAATACATGTATGGGTTTAAACTCTACAGAAGTAGGGGCCGTCATAGCTCTTGGGGTATCGTTGGAATTTCCGGAGGAATCACTAACAGGTTCTATTTCCGAACCTAATGATGTGGCAACAAAGACGCCTTCTTCTCCGGTAGTTGGATCGGTGTATAGTGCACTAACGGGGATTAATGTAGCTTGCTCACTTTCTCCAAAAAAGATATCTACCGGTATAAACATACCGGGACGAAGCAGGCCATTTACATTATCTATATCAATTTCGGCTTCGGTGCTTCTTGTGCGTTCGTTTAAGAAGGGGGAAATGCGCGACAATTTTGCGTCGATAGTTGTTTCTTCATCGGCATTATTTGTAAGTATGATGCGCGCGGATTGGCCAACCTGAATTTTGTTCAGCATGTTTTCGGTGAGCACGATTTCGATCTTTAGCTTACTTAAATCCCCAATTAAGAAAAGCTGGGTGCCGGAGGAAACCTGCATCCCAATTTCTGCATTACGTTGCCCAACCGTACCGGTAATGGGAGCTCGGATTACCGCTTTATCCAGCTGTTCCTCCCGCTCATCTACCAAAGATGCGGCTTGCTCAAGTCGGGCTTCGGCCAGTTCTACATCTGCTTCTGCCGATAGTAATTGGGCTTC
>JBDNFJ010000254.1:0-2655 GCA_041689895.1 Gracilimonas sp.
TGCCCGCGCCTGCGAACAATTTGCAGTGCATCCTTAAAAGAAACGGCTCCACACGCTACCAAAGCCGAGAATTCACCCAAACTATGACCTGCAACCATATCCGGTTTTGCATTCAATGTTGTATAAAGTGCTACGGAATGGAGAAAAATAGCAGGTTGTGTAAACTCTGTTTGTTTCAGGGTCTCTTGAGGGCCTTCAAACATGATACTTTTGAGGTCGATACCTAAAATATCATTGGCATCATCAAAATATTTTGCCGCCTCCGGGTTAGCTTCATAAAGCTCTTTTCCCATGCCCACAAATTGTGAACCTTGTCCGGGAAATAAATAAGCTTTACGCATTATTTAATCCCCCAGGTCAGATAAATAGCACCCCACGTATATCCACCACCAAAAGCAGCCAATACAATATTATCACCATGTTTTAACTTATCCTGCCAGTCGTAAAGGCAAAGAGGGATAGTCGCAGCTGTGGTGTTTCCGTATTTACTGATGTTGATCATCACTTTTTCATTGGAAAGTCCCATACGGCGTGCCGTAGCATCAATAATACGTAAATTTGCTTGATGAGGAACTAACCAAGCTACATCGTCGGGGTCTAAATTATTCCGCTCCATAATTTCAAGCGATACATCTGCCATTCTTATAGTGGCTTTTTTGAATACGGCTTTACCATCCTGGCGTAAATAATGCATCTTGTTTTTAACCGTTTCTTCAGAAGCGGGATTTTGACTTCCACCGGCAGGCTGATATAGGCTACACCTTATATCACCTTCCGTATAATGTTTGTGATCAATAATACCTGTTCCATCATCAGAGGCTTCAAGTAAAACAGCTCCAGCTCCATCACCAAATAAAATACAGGTAGAACGATCGGTAAAATCAATAATTGATGACATCTTATCTGTACCGATAACCATTACCTTTTTGGCCCGGCCAGATTCGATGTACATAGTCCCGGTTGTTAAGGCATATAAGAAGCCAGAACAAGCTGCAGAAAGATCGAAAGCAAAAGCATTGTTAGCCCCAATCTCTTTTTGAACTAAACAAGCGGTTGCCGGAAACATGTATTCGGGCGTTACGGTTGCTAAAATGATAAGATCTATTTCTTCCGCATCAATTCCCCTTTGCTCCAACAAATCTTTAGCTGCTTCGGCACCCATAAAGGCCGTTGCTTTATTGGGGTCCTTCAGAACTCTGCGTTCTTCAATCCCTGTTCGGGTACGAATCCATTCATCATTAGTATCTACTATTTTTTCAAGATCCTTATTGGTCACACGATCTTCAGGTAGATAATGTCCTACTGCAGTAATTTTTGCTCGTTTTACGTCCATCGAAAGATTTTAGCTCAGTTTAGAGATGCCACTATTTTACCGTTCACATCATGCTCCACGGTTTGAACAGCGCTTTTTATCATATTTTTAATGGCTAGGGGGGAGCTGCCACCGTGGCCAACTATACTAACCCCATCTACGCCTAAGAAAGGAATACCGCCTACATTTTCATAATTAAATGAAGACAACGCGGTATGTACTACTTTTTGAATGGTGCCAATTTCCTCTTCGGAAAGGTTCATTTCTTTAACTGCTCCGCCAATCATTTGTTGAACTACTTGGGGAACAGATTCACCAAACTTTAGCACGATGTTACCCACCAAGCCATCACACAAAAACACATCGGCCTTGCCCGGAAGAATATCTTTGCCTTCCACATTGCCAATGAAATTTTCGTGACTTTTGAGTTCTGCAAAAATCTCTTTTAGCAGTTCTGTTCCTTTGCCTTCCTCTTCCCCTACGTTTAGAAGTGCCACTTTAGGAGTGTGGATTGAGAGAATTTGCTCACAATATATTTGGGCCATTTTTGCAAACTGAATAGCTGTTTCCGGCTTGATATCTAAATTTGCCCCGGCATCCACCAACAAACGGAAGCCTTTAACGGTTGGGAAATAAGCCGCTATAGTAGGTCGAATAACGCCTTCCAACTTGCCCAGTATAAACATAGATGCAGCAAGTAATGCGCCGGTATTTCCGGCACTCACAAAAGCATCACATTTTCCGGCTTTATGAAGGCCAACACCCACTACTATAGATGATTGTTGTTTTGTTTTTACCGCATGGCTTGGCGACTCTTCCATCCCTATAACCTGAGGCGCATCATAAATCAGAACTCGCTTTTCATCATAAGTATGAGTTTCAAGTTCCTTTTTAACGATCTTTTCTGAACCAACCAGAAGAACGGTTAGGTCCTTATTTTCCTCAATAGCTAATAAAGCTCCCTCAATAGGGTTTTTAGGATAAAAATCACCACCGGCAGCATCTACTGCAACAATCATAAATCAATAATTTAGTTAGCTGCTTTCATTACCTGGCGGCCACGATAGTACCCGCACTCTGCACATGCATGGTGGTAACGGTGCAAGGCGCTACAGTTAGAGCATTTTGCTAACGTAATATCAGAAATTGCGTGGTGAGCACGACGTTTATTCTTACGAGCGTTCGAGGTTCTTCGTTTTGGATGTGCCATTAAATTTACCTTAGTATTATTCTTTTAAATCTTTCAATTTTTCCCACCGAGGATCGATTTGATCTTCATCGTCATCAGGAATATCGCCAAACTGCTCGTTCAACACTTCCAGTGGATTTCCGTCTTCGTCCAA
>JBDNFJ010000255.1:0-3789 GCA_041689895.1 Gracilimonas sp.
TCGGTGAGAATATATCCCGGAGCAATTACATTTGCACGAATATTTCTCGAAGCCAGTTCTTTAGCATAAGATTTGGTAAAACCAATAATTCCTGCTTTTGATGCTGCATAATTACTTTGTCCGGCATTTCCTGAAATACCTACTACTGAACTAATGTTGATAATAGAGCCACCACGATTGCGCATCATTGGCTTTGCAGCGGCCTTTGAGTAATTAAAAATACTCTTCAAATTTGTTGTAATAACTGCATCCCACTGTTCTTCGCTCATTCTGAGAATCAGGTTATCTTTCGTGATACCAGCGTTATTTACAATTATATCAAGCTTTCCCCAGTCATCCACAATTCCATTGATGACTTCTTCAGCACGTTTATAATCAACCGCATCGGCCTGCAGGGCTTTTGCTTTTCGGCCTTTGGCTTCAATTTCAGCTTTTACTTGTTCTGCTGCATCGGCTGAACGCGCATACGTAATAGCTACATCCGCTCCAAAATCAGCCAGCTTTAGCGCAATGGAACGTCCAATTCCACGGCTTCCGCCAGTTACTAAACAGGTTTTTCCTTCTAATGTTAAACTCATGCTTTCTTTTTATTGATGTCCTGCAATTTCAATCTCTTTCAAGGTTCGTTTCACTAAGCCTTGAAGTACTTTACCAGGGCCGACCTCTACAAAGGAATTTGCTCCATCAGCATTCATATTATTTAAAGTTTGTGTCCAACGAACCGGATTTAACAACTGGTTTAATAAATTAGAACGAATTTCTTCGGGGTCAGTTGTAGCTTTGGCGGTGTAGTTACTATATATGGGACAACTTGGTTCGTTAATCTCCAATTTTTCCAACTGATTTTTGAGCCCATCATAAGCCGGCTGCATTAGTGAAGAATGAAAAGCTCCACTCACAGGTAGTAATTTTGCCATTCTGGCTCCATTATCTTTTGCCAATTCTACCGCTTTTTCAACCGATTCTTTATTACC
This sequence comes from Gracilimonas sp., assembly GCA_041689895.1. Lineage (GTDB taxonomy): Bacteria > Bacteroidota > Rhodothermia > Balneolales > Balneolaceae > Gracilimonas. The sequence goes on from JBDNFJ010000255.1 coordinate 975, forward strand.
GGAAATCACTAATTGTCCTGGGCAGTTATAATTGGCAGCAACTACTTCTTTGCCTGTTGCTTCCGAAGCTTCTACGCATACATTTTCTACCGCATCATCTTGCATACCAACGATGGCGGCCATTGTTCCAGGATGCTCGTTACCTGCTTGCTGCATTAGCTGTCCGCGTTGGCGAATAATTTGCAACGCATCTTTAAAAGAAACGGCACCACATGCTGCCAAAGCTGAGAATTCACCCAAACTATGTCCAGCAACCATATCTGGTTGTGCATTCAATGTTTTATAAAGTGCAATGGAATGAAGAAAGATAGCCGGTTGTGTAAACTCTGTTTGTTTCAGGGTCTCTTGAGGGCCCTCAAACATGATACTTTTGAGGTCGATACCTAAAATATCATTGGCATCATCAAAATATTTAGCCGCTTCTGGGTTAGCTTCATAAAGCTCTTTCCCCATGCCCACAAACTGTGAACCTTGCCCGGGAAATAAATAAGCTTCACTCATTATTCAATCCCCCAAGTTAGATAAATAGCACCCCAGGTATATCCGCCACCAAAAGCAGCTAATACGATATTATCACCATGTTTCAGTTTATCCTGCCAGTCGTACAGGCAAAGCGGGATAGTTGCAGCCGTGGTATTTCCATATTTACTGATGTTAATCATCACTTTTTCATTGGAAAGTCCCATGCGGCGAGCCGCTGCATCAATAATGCGCAAATTGGCCTGATGAGGAACTAACCAAGCTATATCGTCCGGTGCCAAGTTATTGCGCTCCATAATTTCAAGCGATACATCTGCCATTCTTATAGTGGCTTTTTTGAATACGGCTTTTCCATCTTGACGCAAATAATGCATGTTATTTTTAACCGTTTCTTCGGACGCTGGATTTTGACTTCCGCCGGCAGGCTGGCACAAGCTGCATTCAACATCCCCTTCAGTATAATGCTTGTAATCGATAATACCTGTTCCATCATCAGAGGCTTCAAGTAAAACAGCTCCCGCACCATCACCAAATAAAATACAGGTAGAACGGTCGGTAAAATCAGTAATTGACGTCATCTTATCCGTACCTATAACTATCACCTTTTTGGCCCGGCCAGATTCGATGTACATGCTCCCTGTTGTTAATGCATATAAGAAGCCAGAACAAGCCGCAGAAAGATCGAAAGCAAAAGCATTTTTAGCTCCAATCTCGTGTTGGATCAAGCAAGCAGTTGCTGGAAACATATATTCGGGCGTTACGGTTGCCACAATTATAAGGTCTATTTCTTCCGGATTTATTCCCTTCTGCTCTAACAAATCTTTAGCTGCTTCGGCACCCATAAAAGCCGTTGCTTTATTGGGATCCTTCAAAATCCTACGTTCTTTAATCCCCGTTCGGGTACGAATCCATTCATCATTAGTATCTACCATTTTTTCAAGATCTTCATTAGTCAAACGATCTTCAGGTAAATAATGTCCTACTGCAGTAATTTTTGCTCGTTTTACGTCCATCGAGAGATTTTAGCTCAGTTTAGAGATGCCACTATTTTACCGTTCACATCATGCTCTACGGTTTGAACAGCGCTTTTTATCATGTTTTTAATGGCTAAGGGAGAGCTGCCACCATGGCCAACTATACTAACCCCATCAACGCCTAAGAAAGGAATACCGCCTACATTTTCATAATTAAATGAAGACAACGCGGTATGTATTACTTTTTGAATGGTGCCAATTTCCTCTTCGGAAAGGTTCATTTCTTTAACTGCTCCGCCAATCATTTGTTGAACTACTTGGGGAACAGATTCACCGAACTTGAGAACGATGTTACCCACCAAGCCATCACACAAAAACACATCGGCCTTGCCCGGAAGAATATCTTTGCCTTCCACATTGCCAATGAAATTTTCGTGACTTTTGAGTTCTACAAAAATCTCTTTTAGCAGTTCTGTTCCTTTGCCTTCCTCTTTCCCTACATTTAGAAGTGCTACTTTTGGGTTTTCGATTGAGAGAATTTGTTCACAGTAGATTTGTGCCATTTTCGCAAACTGAATAGCCGTTTCTGGCTTTATATCTAAATTTGCCCCAGCATCCACTAACAAACGGAAACCTTTAACGGTAGGAAAATAAGAGGCTATAGTAGGACGAATAACGCCATTCAACTTGCCCAATATAAACATAGATGCTGCAAGTAATGCACCGGTATTTCCGGCACTCACAAAAGCATCACATTTTCCGGCTTTATGAAGGCCTACACCCACTACTATAGATGATTGTTGTTTTGTTTTTACAGCATGGCTAGGCGACTCTTCCATCCCTATAACCTGAGGTGCATCATAAATCAGAACTCGCTTTTCATCATACGTATGAGTTTCAAGTTCCTTTTTAATAATCTTTTCTGAACCAACCAATAGAACGGTTACGTCCTTATTTTCCTTAATAGCTAATAAAGCTCCCTCAATAGGGTTTTTAGGATAAAAATCACCACCGGCAGCATCTACTGCAACAATCATAAATCAATAATTTAGTTAGCTGCTTTCATTACCTGGCGGCCACGATAGTACCCGCACTCTGAACATGCGTGGTGGTAACGGTGCAAGGCACCACAGTTAGAACATTTTGCTAACGTGATATCAGAGATTGCGTGGTGAGCACGTCGCTTATTCTTACGAGCGTTCGAGGTTCTTCGTTTTGGGTGTGCCATTAAATTTACCTTAGTATTATTCTTTTAAATCTTTCAATTTTTCCCACCGAGGATCGATTTGATCTTCATCGTCATCAGGAATATCGCCAAACTGCTCGTTCAACACTTCCAGTGGATTTCCGTCTTCGTCCAA
>JBDNFJ010000256.1:0-8005 GCA_041689895.1 Gracilimonas sp.
AGGCTCTTACTATTTCTATAAAGAGGCTTCTAATACGTTGTGCTTTCGAGGGCTAACCACATCAAGTTTAATTGGTTAAAGAATAGGCACATAACCCATTATTTTAATAGACCCCAAACGGTAAGCGTACTTACTAACCCGAGTTCATTTTAAAAACCATTACAGGAGATCTCTTTTTTACTTTTAAAAATACCCGTATTCATACATTTCGGTATTGTGTTTAATCCAATTATTGAATTCATTTCCTGCTATTTCAACATCCAAAAAGATATCCATGTCACATTTCGATGTAGTCCTACTTACTGATGGCCGATATGTAAACCCATCTGATAACACCCCCCACGTACAAAATGTACTCAAAGAAGATGAGTTAGTGAGGGATGCGCTGGAGGCCAAGGGGTTATCCATCACGCGAAAAAATTGGGCTGATCCTGACTTTGATTGGGCTACTACTTCTTCCGTTTTATTCCGGTCAACGTGGGATTATTTCGATCGCATAGAGGAATTTCAGCATTGGATTACAGCAGCATCTTCTAAAACCCACTTTATAAATTCGGAAGCACTCCTCAACTGGAATATTGATAAGCATTACATTGAATCTCTGAGCAAAAATGGAATCCGGACCATACCTACTCGATATATTCCTCGGGGTTCAAAACTTCCGCTGGAAGCTATGCACAACATGACTGGTTGGCGGCAATGTGTGGTTAAGCCTACTATTGGTGGAGCAGCGCGGCATACCTATCAAATAAATACCGATAATCGTCATGCTATTTCAAATAGGCTGCTTCCATTTATGGAAAAGGAAGATTTTATGCTTCAGCCATTTCAGCATTCTGTAATACAAGATGGGGAATGGTCATTTGTTCTCTTTGGTCACCAATACAGCCATGCTGTATTAAAAAAAGCACGGGAGGGGGATTTTCGAGTACAGGATGATTTCGGTGGAACGGTTCAAAGCTATGAGGCTACAAAGGCTGAAATCAATTTTGCACAAAACGTGATCGAAGCCTGCCCGGAGATACCTGCTTATGCCCGGGTTGATGTAATCTTAGATAATGACGGAAAGCTCGCGGTTTCGGAAGTGGAGCTCATTGAACCGGAGCTTTGGTTCCGTCACCGCCCCGAAGCCGCTGAACTAATGGCCAAGCAAGTGATACGGCGATTGAGTTAATTTGCTACTGCTTGAATTTTTTGAAATACACTCGGATTCGTTTGGCATTCACCCCAAGATCGCCCCTTCCAAGTCTTGATATAGAACGCATATCAATTTTACTGCCGGTGCTTGTGGTATCTACGTTAATCACCACATCATCGATAAAGCCAAACCATAAAAGTTTTTCATACGCTTCAATTCTTCCTTCCTGCTTGCTTTCGCCCACAATTCGCCAACCCATGCTACGGGCTGTTTTCAGCGCACGATCGTAGGTTTTTTCATAATCCATTGCAACTTGCATAGTCTTTATATCCGGATAAAAAGCCTTTTGAGTGGCCGCTGTCTCGGCATTATATTTCAGAGAATTTGGCGCATCTTTCCGCAATGGGACAATAGCCTCGAAACGAGGAGGGTTTAGCGTATTGGTAGTTATATCGTGAATGGGCGGATAGCCGGTTTGCACTTCCGCATACCAATAACCTAAGTTGGCTATAGCTGCAATAGTTAGCAACATACTGAAGCAAGCGGCAAACGTGATTGCATCCATTTTCTTATCCGAGCGAATGAAACCCACTAAGGCCAAAATTACACCTAAAACTACCGCTCCGGTTCCCCACGGAATTATGCCAAACCCGGTGCTAAAATGCCACCATCCCCATTGGTATCCATATCCTGAAATAATAACAGCCAATGCACCAATAATAGATAAGCTGGTGCCCCAAATTATAAATCCGGTTCCTTTTTGCGAAGATGCCATAGGTGAATGTGTTTGATTATCTGTTCCTCTAATATACAACAGAAAATGGACTCATCGTTCCACATAGCTCCCAATCAGCATTAAAAAAAGAAAGCTCTACTTAAAGACCTTACTGATGTGTTCTTAGCTAATGGCTTTTATAATGCGATTCAGGATCTCATCTACACTTCCGGTTCCATCAATATCCTGAACTTTACCCTGTGCCTGATAGTGCTTCATCACGGGCTCTGTATCCTTTCGGTAGATTTTGAGCCGGGTTTTTACTTTTTCTTCGGTATCATCAGAACGGCCTTCCCCACGCGAAAGGATTCGCTTTATGAGTTCTTCTTCAGGAACTGAAAGGTGGATAAATGCATCCAGCTTATCATTATTTTTTTTCAAGAACTCGTCAAAAGCTTTTGCTTGTACTACGGTTCTCGGAAAACCATCCAAAATGTAGCCATCCTGATATTTCTTTTTACTCAGTTCATGGGCAACCAAATCAACTACGGTTTCATCGGGCACTAACTTGCCGGCATCCAGAATGGATTTAACTTTTACGCCAAGGGGCATTTCGTTTTTGATGGCCGTTCTAAAAATATGTCCCGTTGAAAGTTGGGGAATGTTAAACTCGTTTTGTATAAGCTTTGCCTGAGTTCCTTTACCCGCTCCAGGAGGGCCAAACAGAATAATATTCATTACAATAAATTAGGTTATAACTACTGGAAAGTTTTGTACCACCGCTACTTTGCTCAAAAGCCGCCTGTGTGCAAATTAAAAACCACACATTTTTATATGCTGTGGGTTTGAATTCACTCAAGCTTTTATTTTGAACAAAATGTCTGGCTTTTCAAAGCCATCTGCTAATACCACGATGTGCGGATAGCAACCTCAATACAGATACATCTGAACCGAGATTGCTTTATAAAATCAACACGAAAGAAAAAGCTTATTTCTTAGCTTTTTCCTGAATACGAGCTGCTTTTCCACGAAGATCGCGTAGATAAAATAATTTGGAGCGTCTTACCTTTCCTTTTTTCTTCACTTCAATTTTTGCAATGAAGGGAGAATTTAAAGGAAACACACGCTCTACCCCAACATTACTGCTGATTTTACGAACGGTGAATGTTTTGTTAGGGCCGTTTCCGCGCTCAGAAAGCACCATGCCTTCATACTGCTGAATACGTTCTTTTTCCCCTTCACGCACACGATAGTGCACATTCACTGTATCTCCAGCTGTAAAGTGAGGAACATCCCCATTTATAAGGCTTTGCTCTACAAGTTTTAGCTTATCCATGATTTCTAAATTTAATTCTTCCGCTTTGGGAAGAATTGTTGTTAATGTTCTTTCTTAAATTTTTCGTACAAATCTGTTCTTCGTTCTTTTGTTCTTTTTTCGGCCTGCTCCTGCTTCCATTGCTCCACTTTTTTGTGGTCGCCGGAAAGTAGCACATCAGGCACTTTCAACCCTTTGAACTCGGCCGGCCGGGTATAAACCGGGCCTTCCAATAATCCATCTTGGAATGAATCATTCAATGCGCTACCTGCATCTCCCAACACACCGGGGAGTAATCGCACAATGGCATCTGTAATAGCCAATGCGGGGATTTCTCCTCCCGATAGCACATAATCACCAATGGAATATTCTTTGGTGATTAGTTCATCCCGTACTCGCTGATCTACTCCTTTATAATGCCCGCACAAAATAAGAATGTTTTTTTGGAGGGATAATGCATTGGCATTCCCTTGTTTAAAAACATCTCCATCGGGTGCTGTAAAAATAAGCTCATCATAATGGCGCTCGGCCTGTAATTTCTCGATACAGCTAAAAATTGGCTGTGCCGTCATTACCATGCCTGGCTCACCACCATAAGGATAATCATCTATTTTCCTGTGCTTATCTTCGGTGTAATCTCGAAGATCGTGTACGTGAATCTCAACCAAATCTTTGTCAATAGCTCGCTTCACAATACTGTGATTGAGTGGGCTTTCTAACAAAGCAGGAACGGCCGATATGATATCAATTCGCATCAAATCCCTTCCAGTTCATCCAAGTTTTGGCAATAGATGTTACCATCACGCGTGTGTTTCACAAAATGATCGATGTAGGGGATGAGCCGACTTCCCGAAGTAGTTGCTACTACTAAAATAGGGTGAGCCGGATTCTCCATCACCTCGATCACTAATCCGAACGATTCTTCTTCATCATATACTTCATAATCTACTAAAGAATCGCCTGATTCTACAGGAGCCGGTAAAAAAGGCTCAGCCTCTTCTGCTTCCAGAAAAATACCTCTTCCTTTTAAAGCTTCCGCGGTTGTGCGATCAGCGATATGGTCAAATTGTACAAAGAACGATATTTTGTTTCGTTTACCTTCAACTCGTACATCTGTAATGCGAGCCGGGTAAAAATCGCCCCTATCATTTCGCAAATACACCAGTTTTATAGCTTCAACTTTTTTGGGATCATCCACATCAAAGAATACTCTGAGTGTGCCCTCAAGTCCTTGGGAGCGTTCTACATGCCCCACCTGCATAAAGCCCGGTGTAATGGCGTCCTGATTCATAGGAGCCTATTAATTTTAGCCTTCTTGTTTGCTTTCCCAGGCACGCTGAACCGTCACGCGGTCTTCAGCTTCTGGTACAAATCCTTTAAGGTCAGCCAGGTCCGTATCGTTGATATGATCAATCGCATCTTTAGCGGTCATATCAGTTGAAACCTGTCCGGATGCTTTTTCTTCATCCTTTTTCGCCTCGCCTGCTTCTGCTTCTTTTTCGACTTCCACAGGAGCTTCATCTTTAGCTTCTTCAGCGGCAGGAGCTTCTTCCGTAGCTTCTACTTTGGCTTCCGGCTCGTCCTTAGCTTCATCAGCTACTTCCTCTGCTTTTTCCTCTTTGGAATCAGCTTCTTTGGCTTCCACTTTTTCAGCTTTAGCTTCGTCAGCGGCAGGGGTTTCTTCTGTTGATTCTTCTTTAGCGGGTGCTTCTTCTTTTGGCTTTTCGGAAGTATCTTTTGCTTTTTCTAAAGCATCTTCAATTTTATCGGCATCCGATTTTGGAGCACCGTCGTCCTTAGCCTCTTCTTCGGAAGTTGCTTTTTCAGCCTCTACTTCGGCAGCAGCCTTCTTGGCTTTTTTCTGTAGCTGCTCTTTGTATTCTCGTTCTTCGGCAGCAAGCACTTCTTTGTAATCTGCTTTACGGCTGGTAGCATCTCCTTTTTTGGAATCTTTGTATTCCTTCCATTCAGCCAGTGCTTTTTCGATTTCTTCTTCGCTCTTGCCCCAGTTCATAAGGTGACGTTTGTATAAAACTCCTTCTTGGCGAAGAATTTTACGAACGGTATCGGTGGGCTGCGCTCCGGTATCTAACCAATAAAAAATACGATCTTCGTTAATCGTTACTTCTTTCTTTTCGGTTACGTTGTCATAATACCCAACACGCTCAACGATGCGACCATCGCGGGCTTCGTGTTGTTCGGCTATTACGATGTGCCAGATCGGGCGCTTTCTACGTCCTTTGCGTTGTAATCTGATTCTTAACAATGATGTTCTCCAATTATGTGTGTTTGATTATATAAGTTCTTATCGGCCGATAGGCAGATTTTTCAGTCCTTGAAGAGCACGTCCGGTTTTACCCATTTTCGACATGGTCTTCATCATTTTTTTCATTTGATCGAACTGTTTCATGAGTTGATTGATCTCACGAACTGTGGTGCCAGCTCCCTTTGCTATGCGGCGTCTTCTGCCTCCATTTAGCAACTCAGGCTCCTGGCGTTCCTCCGGCGTCATTGATAAGATTATAGCTTCAATCGGTTTGAACGCATCATCGTCGATTTCTGCATTATCTAATGCTTTGCTGGCGCCGGGTATCATAGATACAAGATCAGAAAAGTCTCCCATTTTCTTAATCTTTTGAATTTGTTCGAGAAAGTCATTCAGGTCAAATTTGTCGGACCGAATTTTCTTTTGAAGCTTCTCTGCTTCTTCCTCGTCAAATTCTTTTTGAGCTTTTTCAACAAACGATACCACATCTCCCATGCCCAGAATACGCTGGGCCATACGGTCGGGATAGAACGGAGAGAGAGCTTCCAGCTTTTCGCCGGTACTCACAAACTTGATGGGTTTATTTACAACGGTTTTGATAGAAAGAGCTGCACCACCGCGGGTGTCACCATCTAACTTCGTTAAAACAACGCCGTCGTAATTAATGCGTTCGTTAAATTCTTTGGCTGTATTCACAGCATCCTGTCCGGTCATAGCATCGACCACAAACAGAATCTCATGAGGATTTACGGCTTTCTTAATTTCCGCAACCTCATTCATCATTTCCTCATCTACATGTAAACGACCCGCGGTATCAATGATAACCGTATCGAGTGCCAAACTCTTAGCCATGGAAACGGCTTCTTTGGCAACACGAACCGCATCTTTCTGCTCGATGGAATACACCGGAACATCAATTTGTGAGGCGAGTGTCTTAAGCTGGTCAACAGCGGCAGGGCGATAAACGTCGGCGGCAGCAAGAAGAGGATTCTTTTTATGCTCCTGCTTTAAGTGTCGGGCTAACTTACCTGCAAAGGTTGTTTTACCCGAACCCTGAAGTCCGGCTATAAGAATTACTGTAGGGGGAGTTTGAGCTTGTGCAATGTCGGCCTTTTCGCCACCAAAAGTTTCCACCAGCTTGTCGAACACGATTTTTGTGAACTGTTCGCCGGGGTTAACACTGGTGAGTACATCGGAGCCGAGCACTTGCTCTTTAATATCGGCTGTAAATTGGCGGGCAACCTCATAATTAACGTCAGCATCTAACAGCGCACGGCGAATTTCGCGGACAGTCTCCGCTATATTCACATCCGTGATGCGAGCTTCCCCTTTCAGTGATTGAAAGGCCTTGTCTAATTTTGAGGATAAATCTTCAAACATGGTTTAACAGAATTTTTCTCCGCCAATTACAGAGCCTGTGAAAATACGGCATCTTTTTAGGCTTATCAACAGTTATGTGGATAATTATTTTGGAGTGATGAAGGGAGGAGTAATAAAGCAATTTTTACTAATAATTTGATAGAATTCAGCCCAAGCTAATTCACCCGTTTGCTTGTATAAATAGCAAATAAAAAGGGTAGCCAAAGAAAATTAGCCACCCAGCATTTAATCAAATAAAATTATCTTATTTAATAAGTTGCATTTTTATTTGCTTCGCAAATTTAAAACCTGAATTTCCAACCGCTTCAATACGTGCAATATACATTCCACTTGAAAGACTTCCAGCATTAAAGTCTTGTTCATGAAACCCAGCAGACATGCTTGAATTTACAAGAGTGGCAATTTCTTGCCCCATAACATTGTAAATTTTAATAGACACATTAGACACTTCTGGTAGTGCGAACTTAATCTTTGTCCTGGGATTAAAAGGGTTTGGATAGTTTTGGCTCAATTCATAGTGCTCCGGAAGGTCTAAAGTAGCGTTTCTATTTTTACAGAGTTCACTGGGCCCTTGTGGGTCGCCACAATCATCATAGATTGATACCTTTTTAAATCCATCTGCATAATCTAAACTGTAGTCTTCTACGGTTACTTTAAGTTGAGCAGTTGAAGTTCCCGTGTAATTAAAAGCAACATTTTTGCTTTGGCCAGTCCCTATATATGACCAAGAACCACCAAATGGCCTTTTGTACCAGTAGTAAGTTTGATAGGGAGGGTTACCATATTTACCTTGAGCCGTGAATGTTGCAGAGGTGCCTGATTCCACTGAGTTCGGGCCCGAAACTTCTACCATTAAAGGCCCATGTTTAATTGTCGGTGCCTCAACAGATTCCCCTGAAGAGTTATAGGATGTTACTTTATATTCCGTTTCCAAGGACGGCATTGATACTGTGTAATTTTTAGTGGACGAAGAAGTTTGTCCTACGTAAGCCCAGGAACTTCCCGATTTGCTGTAAACTTTATATCCGGATTCTGGATTTTGATAACTCCGGCTAATTAACATTTGAAGTGCCCGATTGGGAGAAAAGAAAAACCTTTGGGAGCTAGCTCCCAAAGGGTTCCACGAAGTTCGTAGCTTCCGGCTTTCCTCTACCAAAATTCGAGCACATGAAGACCTACAAACATCTATCG
>JBDNFJ010000257.1:0-4646 GCA_041689895.1 Gracilimonas sp.
ATTAAACGCCGATTCTTTTTCTGCTGTAACAGTTCAAGAGCTTCATCGCTAAATGACGGAGCGATTATAATCTCCGTAAAAATCTTATCAATGGCTTTAACAGTGTCCAAGTCTAATTGCTGATTCACAACAATGATACCGCCAAAAGGGGATTCACGATCGGTGCTGAACGCCTTTTTATATGCTTCAGTGAGACTTTCAGCAATGCCGATGCCGCTGGGAATGGTATGTTTTATGATGGCACAAGTGGGTTTATCACCCTCAAAATCTGAGATGATATTTAGAGCGGCGTCCACATCCAGATAGTTATTATAGCTGAGTTGCTTTCCATGAAAACAGTCGATAAAATCATTCTGATTTCCATATACACCTGCTTGCTGATGAGGGTTTTCACCATAACGTAATTCTTGAGAAAGGGGGAGCGAAACATTGAATTGCTTCGGCGGTTGTTCATCAATCAGTTTGGTAAAATAGTTTGAGATAGCACTATCATAATCTGCCGTGTGCGCGAAAGCGTCCTTTGCCAGCTTCTGTCGGGTCTCAAAAGAAATTGCCTGTTTCTCCTCCAGCTCTTCGATGAATGAGCTGTACTGATTTGAACCACTTAAAATGGAAACATGCGCAAAGTTTTTAGCTGCTGCTCTAATCATGGTTGGCCCACCAATGTCTATGAATTCTGTGGCTTCGGCAGGGGTGATGGCAGGATCTGCAATATTTTGCTTGAAGGGGTACAGGTTCACAACAACCAATTCGATAGGAGTGATACCCAATTCATTTATTTCATCTACGTCGTTCTGGTACGATGTTCGTGCTAAAATGCCTCCATGTATCATAGGATGTAGCGTTTTAACACGCCCGTCTAAACACTCCTGAAACCCGGTGATTTCAGATACATCCTTAACGGGAATCCCTTCCGCTTGAATAGCTTTTGCAGTACCTCCGGTAGATATGATTTCGACTCCTGAGTTATGCAGAGCGCGGGCTAATTGAGGGAGTCCGGTCTTATCCGAAACGGAAATTAGCGCTCTTTTGATGGTTAACGGGTTGGTAGGTAACGATGCGAGTGGCTTCAATGACACAGTAGCTGGGTTTATATGGTTTGGAGATATTGTTGGATGGCTTTGGGATACAGTCGATGTTCTTCTTTCAGGATGCGTTCCGCAAGTTGTTGGGGGCTGTCGTCTTTATAAATAGGTACTTTGGCTTGGGCTATAACTCGGCCTTCATCAAATTCTGGTGTAACAATGTGGACGCTACATCCCGATTCTTTTTCAGACGCCTCAATAACCGCTTGGTGCACTTTCATCCCATAAAATCCTTTACCGCCAAATTTGGGCAATAGCGAAGGGTGGATATTTAAGATCTTGTTTGGGAATGCCTGAATAATAGAAACTGGGATTTTCTTTAAATAACCGGCGAGAGCAATTAAATCGGTATTCCACTTTTTGAGCTGCCAGAGAAGTTCTTTCGTGTAATCCTGCTCATTCTCAAACATGGAGGGAGCCAAAACACGTACAGGAATGTGATGCTTTTTTGCCCTTTCATTGGCACCGGTGTTGTGTTTGTTGGAGATAAGACCGGATATGGAGGCGTTGATTTCCCCATGCAAAGATGCATCAATAAGAGACTGAAAGTTGGTGCCTGATCCGGAGGCAAAAACAACAATATTTTTCAAAGGATGGAGTTTTCGCGGTGCTTATTTGCGCTGCAAAGATATTAAATGTTTGAATGGAATGGAGCTTTAATTTAATCGGCTGGAGGGGGAATATTGCCGAGGTCACGTCGGAAAATATAGTAATTATTAAAACTCCAACTGAGCTGTGTAATCGTAATTTTGATGACCGTTGCTAAAGGGATAGCAATGAGCATGCCAATGATTCCCGCCGTTTCTGCACCAACCAAAATGATAAACAGGATGGCCACCGGATGCATATCGGCTGAACGCGAAAAAAGCATGGGTTGAAATACGATATTGTCCAACATTTGTACCACAAAAATGGCAATCATACAGGCTGCAACTAACGAAAAGTTTCCGGTTTCAATAATCGAAACAATGATAGATAAAAAGTATCCGAGAATAGGGCCGAAATAGGGGATGGTGTTTGCGAGGCCAACGGCAATTCCTACCGACATCGAATTATCTAAGCCGGCAATGCTAAGTGTGGTCCATGAGGAAAGAGCTACTAAAAAACTTTGGAGCAAAACGCTTCTGAAATAAAGGCCCAAGCGTTGCTCAATCTTATCGAGAACGGTAAGGGTGGTTTCAAAATATTTGTTAGGAACCAGCTGCAGAAGATCGCGACGGATCTTGCTTCCATCCTTCAGAAAGAAGAAAGCGGCGAAAGGCACAACAAGAACGGCAGAAAATATATTAGTAAAGATATTCAACGCATTTGTGACGATTGAGGAAATCTGATTTACATTGAATAAATCGTTTATGACATCGGTGATATTTTGTTCAAGAAATCCGGTTGGCAGAAATTCAAACTTTGCAGTTAGCTGGCTCTCTACTTTAACGGCAATTTGGCGAATATTTTCGATGCTAAGCTGTGCCGTAAGTTCGGCCATTTGGTTAGCAATAATCGGTATTACACTGGTGGAGATAAAAACCAGGATAAGAATTACCGTAGCCAGTATAATAGTGATGCCAAAGGTTCGGTTGATTCCAGAAGATTGCAATCGGTTTGCAAAAGGATCCAAAATGTAGCTCAGTATTATGGCCAGTACCAAAAATACAACTAAGGTAGAATAGTTGTATAAAATCAGCAAAGCTACCGTTAATGCTGTCGCTCCAATAATAAATCGTACGACCCGATCGAGCGTAATATTTTTCATTCTTTAATGATCGCTAAAAGTTCGTCAAGATGCTTTAGAATATTTTCTGAATCGTACCCTTTTCTCATCAGAAAATCGAATACTTTCTTTTTCCTTTTTTTTTCAGGCTCCCGCTGGTATCGTCTTTTCTTTTTTTGGATAAGCGTGATGATACTTTCTTTTATCGCTTCGTGACCAAACACACCTTTCACGCATTCTTCTACCACCTCTTTATTAATGCCCTTATTAAATAGTTGTGGCCTAATTTTATAGGGGCCCCAATCGTTAAACTCAAATTTATCGGAGGTATATTTTAAAGCAAATTTTTTGTCGTTGATGTATTCTTTTTGCTCAAACTCATCCAGAATCTCATTTACATAATCGCCGGCGTATCCTTTTTTATAGGCTTTATCTTTGAGCTCTTTTCGGGAATGGTCGCGCCGAGAGAGAATACGAAAAAAGTATTGCCGTGTAGCCCAGCGTTCTTCTGCTTGCTCAATGTGTTGAAACAAAGAAGGCGTTATTAAAACGCCTTTCTTTAAGTTTAACTTGGTAAGAGTAGATTCAGAAACCCCGATTAGAAACTCGTCTTCCACAAAAAGCGAAAACCGGGTGGCATTCTTTTTCTGGACCTGAATTCCAGAAATAGAAGCCGGAAGAAGTGCGAGCACCTCTTCCGTATTCCGCTGATATTTAGCCTTTCGCTTCAACTGCTTCTTTTTCTTTTTCCTTTTTCTTTTCCGGTTTCTCCTCTTCTTCAAGCAGTTCCCCTTTTAGCAACTTGCGTACTTTTGCTTCGATGCTATCAGTGAGCTTAGTATCTTCTTCCAGAAACTGCATAGCCGCATCTGAACCCTGCCCAATAGGTTCGCCATCGTAGCGGAACCAACTTCCTCGTTTCTCGATGATATCATATTCAACCGCGAGATCCAGAATTTCCGAAGTCCTGGAGATTCCTTTGCCATACATAATGTTGAACTCAACTACTTTAAATGGAGGAGCCACCTTATTTTTGACGATTTTTACTTTTGTGCGGTTTCCAATTACCTCATCTGCTTTTTTGATAGCCCCAATGCGTCGAATATCGATACGCACGGAAGAATAGAATTTTAGGGCACGCCCACCGGTAGTGGTTTCTGGGTTACCAAACATCACTCCAATTTTTTCGCGTATCTGATTAATGAAAATACAGGAAGTACGGCTCTTATTAATAATACCCGTAATCTTCCGCATAGCTTGCGACATCAAGCGAGCCTGAAGTCCCATGTGGGAATCTCCCATCTCACCTTCCAATTCTGCCCGTGGTACTAAAGCAGCTACCGAATCTATCACTACTACATCGAGAGCGCCAGAACGGATTAGTGTTTCAGTGATTTCAAGCGCTTGTTCTCCGCTATCGGGTTGAGAAATCAATAACTCGTCTACGTTAATACCCAGTGCTTTCGCATAGCGAGGATCGAAGGCGTGCTCCGCATCAATAAAGGCCGCATAGCCTCCTTTTTTCTGGGCTTGTGCTATAACCTGAAGTGCCAGCGTGGTTTTACCACTGGCTTCAGGGCCATATATTTCTGTGACTCGACCCCGGGGAATTCCTTGTACCCCAAGGGCATAATCTACCATGATGGAACCGGTTGAGATCACGTCAATGTCTTGAAACGCGTCGGCTCCTAACCGCATGATGGTTCCTTTGCCATGTTGTTTTTCTATTTGCCCAACGGCAATGTCGAGGGCTTTCATTCTATCGTCTGAGTTGGCCATAATGTTTTTCTTTTGAATTTGTTTTAGGCAAATATAAGGAACGTGGGTGTCAGTCTGTGTCACTTAAATTGAAG
>JBDNFJ010000258.1:0-2421 GCA_041689895.1 Gracilimonas sp.
TCCGCCCCACGGTACACGGTTATAAAGCCCGATTTGTTTAATCAAATCGGGCTTTTTTTATGTGTGTTTTTTGGATTTATAATTATTGTTTGGGTAATGATATGGCTGTGGGTAAATCATAGCGTTTGGGGGCGAATGCGATTCGCACGTACGGGAGATGAGGCAATTCTGAGTACATCTTTTATTTTTTACGGCCTCTCGAATGGAGAATCTATATGTAATAAAAAAAGCCGTCGCCAAATCAATGGTCGACGGCTAATATCATCTACAGACGGCTATTAACCCATTTGCACTTAAAACATACCTTTATGCAAAGGGTTCGTCAATGGTGAGATGTACGTAATTTTTGTACGTATAAATACGTAGATGAGTATTGGGAAAATTAGATGTTAGTACTGGAAGGCGGAACGAAAGTGATTGCTAATGCAAGGTTTGCTCGTTTTCCATAGCAAAGCGGACAAGTGCAGCGGTATTTCTGAGACTCAGCTTCTTGAGCAGATTCGTGCGGTGCTTTTCAACGGTACGCGGACTGATATATAACTTGGAAGCAATCTCGCTGCTGGTAAGTCCTTCGGTTAGCAGCAAAAGGATTTCCTGCTCTCTTTTGGTAATTGCTTTTATGGGGTCGGGACGTTTTTTCTTGCGGGCAAGACGGATGTATTCTTTGGTCATCATGCGCGAGAATTGTTTACCGAGAAAACGCTCACCTTCCGCTACTTTCTCGGCGGCGTCGATGAGTTCAAGATGGTGGGCTGACTTTTGGATTAGGCCGGAAGCCCCGGAATCCAGGAATTCGTTCAGGATTTTCTGATCGGTAGCATCAGCCAGGAGCAGAATGTTGGAGGCAGGATATTTCGAAATGATTTTTTTTGCTATGATAATGCCTTCCATTTCGGGCATGGTAAAGGAGAGGATACATAGTTTAGGCTTCACGCTTTCATAAGCGGCAAGTACTAACGCCCCGTTGTCGATTTCACTGCAAATGTTGAATATGCCGTGATCACGCAAAATAGAACTTAGGCCATATCTGAATATCTCGTTGCCGTCTGCAACTATGGTGTTGATGGTGTTCATTTTACCTCCCCAGGTAGAAATGATGATTCTTCCCACTCACGCAGGGAAAGAATGAATAATGTAATTAAAAATTAGGGGAGTTAGCCAGTATTATTTTGAGGAAGATTCTTTCATCCTGTTTCCACAGCGTGAATAAGAAAAGTCAGGCTATTTTTTATAGCCCGGAACCCCCTCACATTCGTTAGGCGATTCGTTTACATTATGTGTATTTTCAGCGCCTCATGAACCAAAAGTTTTCACTCACGACTCACTAAAACAAATGACCCTCAAAAGAACACATACTTGCGGGGAATTATCCGCAA
Organism: Gracilimonas sp.; assembly: GCA_041689895.1. Classification (GTDB taxonomy): domain Bacteria; phylum Bacteroidota; class Rhodothermia; order Balneolales; family Balneolaceae; genus Gracilimonas. Next base: position 1,377 of record JBDNFJ010000258.1, read on the forward strand.
AAAACATTGATGACGAAGTAATTTTAAATGGCTGGGTTGGTCCTCGGCGCGATTTAGGCGGTGTAATTTTCATTGATTTGAGAGATCGTTATGGCGTAACCCAAGTGGTTTTTAAGGAGAAAAATGACCAGCTACATCAGAAAGCGGAGCACCTCCGTTCCGAATATGTGATTGGTGTGAAAGGGAAAGTGATTACGCGGGGTGAAGGCAATATGAATCCAAAACTGCCTACCGGTGAAATTGAAATTGAAGCTACGGATTTGTTGATTTATTCCGAGGCAGAAACTACACCATTCGAGATCAAAGACGGCATCACCACAAACGAAGAAGTGCGCCTAAAATATCGTTATTTGGATCTGCGCCGGCCAGAGGTACAGCAGAAGCTGTTGTTGCGTTCTAAGTTCTATCAATCGGTTCGCTCTTTTTATCACAACTTGGATTTTGCCGAGATTGAAACTCCAGTATTAATGCGCAGTACCCCGGAAGGTGCACGCGATTATTTGGTGCCAAGCCGCGTTAATGCCGGCAAGTTTTTTGCTCTTCCTCAAAGTCCACAAACGTATAAGCAGTTGCTGATGGTTTCCGGTTACGACCGATATTTCCAGATCGTAAAATGCTTTAGGGATGAGGATTTACGGGCCAACCGACAGCCGGAGTTTACGCAAATTGATGTGGAAATGAGCTTTGTGGATGAGGAGGATGTGTATGCGCATCACGAAGCTCTGATGAAAAAAGTATTTAAGGAAACCGTTGGTGCGGAAGTAGAAACGCCTTTTCCTCGTATGACTTATGAGGATGCTATGAATACGTACGGTTCGGATAAACCAGACCTACGGTTTGGGTTACAATTTGCCGATTTCTCTGAAATTGTAGCTGAGGCAGAATTCAAAGTATTTTCCGGAACCGTGAAAAATGGCGGTGGCGTGGTAGGTATTACCGTGCCGGGACAAGGAGATATGGGGCGCGGCGCTATCGATCGCCTTACGGATCGTGTGAAAGATGAAACCGGAGCCGGCGGATTGATTTATATCAAGATGCAGGAAGA
>JBDNFJ010000259.1:0-3927 GCA_041689895.1 Gracilimonas sp.
ATTCGCACGCTTCCAGTTGAATGGGCGGCGACTGTCTTCCGGCAAAGATTCGGGTAACACAAAATATCCGTACAGCATATTTATAAGCGTGAGTCCGGCTGCCGCAAAAAATGGAATCCTCGAACCGAATTCTCCTAAAATTCCTCCCACTGATGGCCCGATTATAAAACCAAGTCCAAAGGCAGCTCCAATCAATCCAAAATCCTGCGAACGTCGCTCCGGTGGACTTATATCCGCGATATAAGCACTGGCAGTGGTAAAGCTGGCGCCCGTGATCCCCGAAAGTAATCTCCCAATAAATAGCCAGATGATAGTTGGGGCAAATCCGAGCAAGATATAATTCAATCCAAAACCAAAAAGAGCGGTTAGCAGAACGGGGCGTCGGCCAAATCGGTCGCTCAGCCCGCCAATGACTGGGGCAAAAAAGAATTGAGCGGTTGCATATACAAAGGTAATCCAGCCGGCATATAGCGAAGCTTCGCTCAGCCCCTCCCCGGTAAGTTCCATGATGAGCGCAGGCATTACCGGAATAATAATCCCCAATCCGATTACATCAACTAAAACGGTAATAAATATAAAAATTAGTGCAGCGCTTCGCTTTTGTCGCATATATCAATGAAATGGTACCTGAACTGTGATATCTTATTTGGCACCCTGACCTCCGTATATTTCGCGGACAAAGTTAAACAATCCCGTTATAAAAGATGGAATCGTTTGAATTATTTTTCAACTTTATGCCTACGTTTTACCTGTCAAATAAATCAAAACGGATTCTAAATTCACCTTTAATACCTACAATTTTTTGAAGAAGTTAACCACGAGGGAAATCCTTGCTGAAAACCTATCTCGCAGCGCACCGCCCACATTGAGCGCCGTAAAAGTGCTGGCTCATAACATCCGGAGCATGCATAATGTAGGTTCTATTTTCCGTTCGGCGGATGCTTTTGGGGTTGCAGAAATTTTACTCTCTGGCTATTCCCCCACTCCTCCCCGAACTGAAATCAACAAAACGGCTATTGGTGCTGAAGGATTTGTGCCTTGGCGACAGATTGAGGATGGAACGGAAGCTATAAATCTCCTAAAAGAAGATGACTATTATATCATTGGATTAGAACAAACCACCGAAAGCACGGCCCTCCCAGATTTTGATGCCAAGCTACACGATAAAATCTGCATTGTACTTGGGAATGAAGTAACCGGAATTGATGAGGAGTTGCTTCCGTTAATTGATGAGTTCGTAGCTATCCCTCAGTTTGGGCACAAGCATTCGCTGAATGTTTCGGTGGCCGCCGGAGTGATTTTATACGCACTGCTTGAAAAGCTTTGGTAATTCTAAACTTAAGCCAATTTTTATGTTGAATAGCAGACAGAAAGATTCAATCAAGGCTTTGCTCCCACCTTTCATTTTCAGGACTTCAAAAATGGCAATTACTCAGCCTAATCTATAATATATTGATGCGAGCCATGAATCTTAGAACAGACAGCCATCCATGAATAATCCGGAAGAATTTGTAGAACGAGCCTCTCGATTTTTAAAACAACAGCGCGAATTATATGGAGATTTCTCCGTTCGATTAGAAGAAGAAGTCAAAGAAGCTGAGAAAACAGAAGAAGCCCATGAACCCGAAGTAGCTTTTGAATCGGACGCTGAGCATTCATCACCAAAACCCGAAAGCACTGAGCTTGAAGTTGAGACTAAAGTTGAATTAACTCCAGCGCAACGAATTGCAAAATGCGCTACCCTCGATGAGCTCCGCGCATTATGTGAGCAAGATGAAAAACTCCGAACCGATCTTGAAGGCACCAATCTTGTTTTTGGAGTTGGAAATGCCAACGCAAACTTGATGATTATTGGAGAAGCTCCGGGACAAAACGAGGATCAACAGGGTGAGCCTTTTGTGGGACAAGCAGGTCAAATGCTCGACAAAATTATGGAAGCCATCAATTTCAAACGAGAGGATATTTACATTACCAATATCCTGAAGCACCGTCCGCCCGATAACCGAGATCCTAAGGCGGAAGAAAGTCAGCGTAGCCTACCCTACTTACTGCGCCAGATAGAACTGGTAGATCCAAAACTCATTTTGTGTGTAGGCCGAATTTCGGCTACCATTTTGCTAAATAAAGACACTACCCTCAAAAATCTTCGCCAGAAATTCCATCCCTTTCATGGACGAGAGCTCATGGCCACTTATCACCCCGCTGCCCTACTCAGAAATAAGCAATGGAAACGCCCGGCTTGGGAAGATGTCCAAATGCTGAGAAAACGGTATGATGAGCTTATGAAAGAGGGATAGTGCTTTTATGAAAGACAGGTTAGCAGAATATTTTAACGAATAAGCTTAAGGTTATGACAACAAAAAATAAAAAATGAACATGATGACCCTTGACCAAATGAAGGACAAGGATATCGGGAAAGCAGCAACACCAGAGAGAGACAAGTACGAATTTGACTTACGAATGGAAGTTCTTGGAGATATGATAAAGTCTGTCCGAAAAGAGCGAAATTTAACGCAAGAGCAACTCGGAGAATTAATCAGAGTTCAAAAATCACAAATCTCGAAATTGGAAAGAAACACTAAAAACGTAACTATCGGAACGGTCTAAAAAGAATTAAAGGCAAATGTTCGATTTAGCGTGGAAATGAACGAATCGGAATTCACGGTGGTATAGGCACCAACTAACTCTGCCGCCGACGCAATCTCATAGATAGAGCTCAATTACTTTATCCCCATCAATGTTTCTGCATAACTTGGCCAACCAGAGACTTATAACAGTGATTCAAATGGCTATAATGATGTTTGTACTTTGAAATTGGCTTTAATTTCTTCATTTTATATGGGTAGTATTAATAATGATATGAAAACCTTTTGCACGAGGCAAGGATAAAATTCACTTTTCTTTGTTGTTAGGCACAAGGCAGAAGAACCCTGCTGAAATTGAAAAGTTCGTGAATTTATAGTATGAAAAAACAGCGGATATATTTGGACACTTCAGTTTTTGGAGGATTGTACGACGAAGAGTTTAAAGATTATACGGAACCCTTATTTGAGCGGATTAAAAAATCTGAATTTGAAATAATTTACTCAAATGTTACGGAACAGGAACTAGAAAATGCGCCTGACCGAATAAGAGCAACAGTTCAATTGCTTCATAAAAATTCGACTGATTATGTAAAGTCGGATATTGAATCAGCAAATTTGGCCAAAAAATATATTGATGAAGGAGTCGTTGGTCCGACATCATATGCAGATTGTTTACACATTGCTTTGGCAACGATACATAATGCGAACATTTTAATAAGCTGGAATTTTAAACATATCGTAAACGTAGTAAGAATTGTAGGATATAATTCCGTAAATATTGCGGAAGGTTATAAACCAATAGATATTCGTTCACCAAGAGAATTAATGAATTATGAAGACTAAAGAAAAAAATACAAAAAAAGCCTTTGATGCCGTAAAATTTATGCGCCAACAAAGAGACAGAATTTCAAAAGACATAATGAATTTAAGTCCAGAGGAAATTGTCAAATATTTTGAACAGAACCAAAACGAAAAGCGGATAAAGCCCAACGCTTAACAATACATAAGCGAAATAGCGAATTAGTGCTCGACCAAAAATAATTTCATTAATTTAAGTTCGGTGTAACCTGAAAAACTTTTGCATCAATCCTACTACTGTACTTTTACAAGACCGATAGCGACATACGGGATTTCCAGCCTCTTTTTCTTCTCGGAATAGTTAGATGAAACCTCCCCTTTTGCAAGGTGTCAAAATGTATAACTACCCCAATCCTGCCCTACCGCCGAAGCAAACTCATTGAAGGAACTCAATTGTTTTATCCCTCAACGTATCCGTACCATTTTAGAAATAGGAGTGGTACTTAGTTAGCCAACCCTCCAAATAGATTCTCAGATTCTTATC
>JBDNFJ010000260.1:0-1353 GCA_041689895.1 Gracilimonas sp.
TATTCGTCCGGCGGGACTTCCATATTCATTTTACGAACAATTTTTTCATCTTCGGGTAGCACAGTTTGATATCCTCGATTTCAGTAGAAATCCCAAGTATAAGCCTCAGCAATGGCCCGATGATTACTGGTCGTTGGAGCAAGCCCCCGAAAGCACAGATGCCTGGGAGCAGTTGAAAACTCAGTTTTTTAAGGAGCGGAATGAAATGATGAATTTGATTCTGGATCCAAAAAACGAGCTTCATACTCCATTTCCTCACGGGGATGGGCAAACCTTATTTCGTGAAGCGCTACTCGTGCTCGAACACAATGCGTACCATACCGGACAATTAGCCATCATTTTTCGGCTATTGAAGCAGGAAGAAAGCTGAAATTTCCAACGTTTATACACGGGAAGCAGACCCTCATGTAAACACTCCAGAGCAGAGTTCCGGAACGAGGATTACATTTATTGGATTAAAATCGGAGAGAAAGACAGCTTAATCCACCGTCCATTTTCCTGAATTCAGATGCTTCAACCGCTAAAGTGGCATAACCGGCTTCTTCTATTTTTTGCTGGGTGATAGGATATCCTGCCGGCACCAGAATGGTGTCATTAATCCATAAAGAGTTGGCGGCATACGCTTCGTCTTTTTCTACAGAGATGGTTTTGAATGCCTCGAAAGCCGGATGGTCGATAAATTCTCCGCTTACCAAAAATGTGTCCTGCTCTAAATAAGAAACTCCCGTCTTTAGATGCAGCAGATTGTTGAGGTGAATGGTGGTGGCGGAAAAAGAATATTGCTTCAAAATGTCTGCCAGTTGATTAGCCCCCGCCTCATTGGTTCTATCTGATAATCCGATGAAGAAATAGGAGCCGGCCATCATTACATCTCCGGCATCCAGCGTACCGGGCGCTTGAATACGTTCTATTTTTTCAAAAAGAGAACGAAGGGTGTTTTCTACTCCTTCTACCTCTTTGCGACGAGAAGTTGCACCCGGACGAGTGAGAACGGCGCCTTCTGAAGTGCAAAGTGCCACATCTTCCACAAATACGGAATCAGGAAAACGGGGGTCTGCTTCCAGCACGATGACCTCCAGCCCCAAGCTTCTAAGAATTTCGCAATATTGGCTGTGCTGGTACAATGCACGATGATAATCCGGTGCGCCAAGTTGGGCTTCCGTTATTCCTTTAGCAAAAGTTGAAGCCGGTTTCCGAACCATAGCTTTTTTAAACATACATGGGCTTTAGATGAAAATAATGTATTCATTAATGGTCAGAAAACACCTCGTTTAGCTGCTCTTGCACCCGAATGAAGGTAGTCCGTTTAGTAAGCTCTTTCAACTGATTGGCACCCACATACGTGCAGGTGGA
>JBDNFJ010000261.1:0-15164 GCA_041689895.1 Gracilimonas sp.
ACAAGCCTGTCGGGACAGGTTTGCAGGAATGACGGTAGGGTTTTGTTTTGAGTACTGAGTATTTCCCCACCCAAAATCATCCCTGTGAAGACAGGGATCTATATGGTCGTGACATCAGCGCTGTTGTTAGTGAATAGTGGAGGTGAAAACAATTAGATTCCTGCCTCCGCAGGAACGACGGTAAACCTGGTTACGAAGGCCCATCCTCGATCTCATTGCAATGGAAGCTGGAGCTTCCCAAAAGGCATTACGAAGCAGGAGCTTCGTAATGAGCGAAAGTTAGTTCTCAAAAAAATCGAAGCCGTCAATGATGTCGAGATAGGCCCCGTCGAAGCCGGTATCTATGATTTGTTGCACATAGGAATCCTCATTTCCATATATAACATCCTGCCACTCAGGCTCCCAATATTTTACTTTATAATTGCCTTCCCATTCAGGGTTTTCGGTTACCAGCCATTCCGGGTTTCCCGGCTTCCAACTTAATTGCCAATAATATCGGTAAGTCTCGGCCTCACCAATGCTTAGATAGCTGATTACGAGCCTTTTACCCCCATTTTTCTTTTGCTTGAGTTGTTGAATATCACGAGGCGTGAACATTTGGCTGCCGTAAAATGCATCGATGATAATAACATCATAATTAGTTTGTTGAATGGCTGAGATAAAACCAGCTTTACCAGAAGAGTTTTCTTTATTCAGCAGATATAAGAAGTTTTTGGCCTGCGAAAGTGTTGTAATTATTTTGTCGTTTTCGCCTGGGAGTGGAGTGGGGTTAGAAGGAATTACCGAAAGCTCGCGAACCGGAGCCGCAAAAGAGAGATAGCCTAACGCCTGATTTTGCGAATATGAATTATTGACTTTAAACGAGGTAAAGCAATAATCGGTAACCAACACAGTTTTACCTGCATTTTTACCCATATTAAGCAGATTTAACAGCTCATTAGTTTCGGGTGCAGGCGTGGGTAAATTCATATCAGCATATCCAAAAAACAAACTCTCTTGCCCCAATCCGTCAATAGCGTTTAGATAATTTGTAGCTACCTTTCCATTCTTAACCAATAGTTGGTGCCCGTTTTGGGGAATGATGATGAAACCGGGATCTTGTTTTTTTGCATACGAAGAGATGTTTTGAACAAAACTACGCATCTCGTCCCGATAATCGATACCATCGCTACTAAGAATGTTACCACAAGAAGAAATTAATAGTATAAAGATCAGCAAATTTGTTCGCATTGGTTTGTATTTTGGTGTGAAACTGAGGTAAATATACAAGGTTAAAGTTGCAGGATTATTTTAAAAAAGCAGAATTAAATTTAAAGAAATTTTGGGGATTTGATGCCTTCCGTTCGGGGCAGGATGAAGTGGTTCGTTCTGTTTTTGAAGGGAACGAGACGCTGGTTCTTTTTCCAACCGGAGGAGGTAAATCCTTATGCTATCAGGTGCCCGCCACTGTTTTTGATGGAATGACGTTGGTGATATCGCCGCTGGTAGCCCTCATGCAAGATCAGGTACAGCAGCTACAAGCCAAAGGGGTTTCCGCAACGTTTATTAACAGTACTATTCCCTCTTTTGAAGTGGAGCAACGCCTCGTAAATGCTCGAAACGGGATGTATAAACTGCTGTATTGTGCTCCGGAGCGACTTAAAACCCTGCTTTGGGAAACAGAAATGCCCAATCTAAATATAGACTTGGTTGCCATTGATGAGGCGCATTGTATTAGTCAGTGGGGACATGATTTTCGTCCTTCCTATCGGGATATCCGAACTGCTTTAGAGCCCATTTCTGAACAAATCCGATGGATAGCTTTAACCGCAACGGCAACCCCCGAAGTTCAAAAAGACATTGTAGCGTCTCTGGGATTTGATGAACCCAAGGTGATTTCTCGCGGTTTTGCGCGACCAAATTTGAAATGGTGGGTCGTTCAGTCACCCCAAAAAAAACAAAAATTAGATGAATCGGTTAAGAAAGGAGCGCTAAAGGGAGACGGATTAATTTACGGAGGAACGCGTAAAAACTGTGAGCAACTGGCTGAGCGGTTTTCGAGAATGGGAATAAAAACAGAAGCATATCATGCAGGCGTAGAATCGGAAAAGCGTAAAAATATTCAGCAGCGCTGGATTTCGGGAGAAACGCCGCTGGTGGTAGCTACCAATGCCTTTGGGATGGGTATTGATAAACCCGATTGCCGGTATGTGATTCATGAAGAAATGCCGTATTCCCTGGAAGCATATTATCAAGAAGCGGGGCGTGCGGGAAGGGATGGCGAGGAAAGCTTTCCGATTTTGCTGTATCGTCCATCGGATTATAAAAAAGCGAAGGAAAGGCTCGACCAAAGCTACCCGATGCTGGATGAGTTAGAACATGCCTATCAAATTTTATGTGATTCCTTTCATCTTGCGGTAGGTTCAGAAATGGAAGAATCTCAGTCTTTTGATATCGAACATCTCAAGAAAAGAGGTAAACTGTCGTTCGGAAAGGCTCGCTCTTCGATGCGATTGCTCAATCAATTTGATATCATCGCCATGCAGGAAGTGGTGAAGCCCGCGGTTAGTATTCAGTTCACGCTAAGTTCATCGGCTATGAAGTCGTTTCGTGAGAAGAGTGAGAATGATCAAAAGGCTGAGTTCACGGATAAGCTGGAGCGTATGTTTGGCGCGGAGGCTTTTAGGGAGATGGCGCAGCTGGATGAAGAATTTGTGCTGGAAAAATTAGGGGTTCGAAGAAATGCGTTGGTGAAGGCCTTGAATGTTCTAATGCAGAACGACAAAGTGCTGGTTTTTGAAATGCACAAGCAACGTAGTTTTGTAAAAGTGCTGGAAGCTCGTTCTCGGCAGCTTCCACTAACTAAAAAAGAGGTGGAAACACATCGGAATAATCTATTCCAAAAGCTGGAGCATATGCATGGTTTCATTCTCACAGAAACTTGCAGGGAAGTATATCTCCGAAATTATTTTGGGGATACCGATGCCAAGCCCTGCGGGCATTGCGACAACTGTCTAAAATCATCATCTATCCAAAATGAGCCACCTTCTGTCCAAGAAATTGCTGTTATTTATGATTTACTGAAAAGGGAACCTCACACAACCGCGCAGCTTCTCCGTACGTCGAGCTTAGCAAAGCATCAGATTATACTGGCCATTCAATATTTGATTAGTGAAGAAAAGGTTACCACTATTCCATCTAAGCCAGGCTATTATTCAATCAGATGACGGATCTTGATGAAGCAGGGAATCCTGTTCCTCATTCTTTTTGACCGAATCAATGTGCTGTTCAATATATGTTTCTTCACTTTGTAGTTGATGGATAGCTTCATCTACCCGATCCAGCTGGTGGCTTAAATCTTTCTGATAATACTCATGGGATGCAAAGAACTGTTTTTCTGTGATATGATATTTTTTATAAATCAGCTGCTTCATTGAATCTGCGTTTACGCTATCGGGACGTGCGTTCTTCCAAGTGGTGATATGCTGCATTTCTACGAGCAAGTCAATGTAATTTTGTTCAGAAATGAGGTCTTTAGGCTTTGGAATATCCTCTGGTCCGGCACAACCTGTAAACGAGAATAACCCAAAGATCATCCATAATCCTAAAAAACCGGCGGGTAAAAAGCTCCGATGTGTCATAATCAAGCACTTGGATCTTTTGGGTTGAGTGGGCGCATGGTGATTTCATTAATCAGGAAATTATCATCGGTCTCTAACAGAAACTTCACCGTGCTGGAAATATCCGTGGTTTTCATCATGTTTGGATGATTTTCACCACCCTCAATGTTGTCGAACAAGTTGGTGTTGGTAGATCCCGGAAATACACCCGTTACCTTGATGTCATCATACCGAAGTTCTTTGAATAGTGCTTCCGTAAAACCCCGTACGCCAAACTTGCTGGCATTATACCCGGATATCATTGGATTTCCCATAAGGCCTGCAATGGAGGAAATATTGATGATATGGCACACTTGTTCGTTGTTTTTCATGAGCGGTACAATCAGTCGGGTTAAATAAAAAATACCATTCAGGTTTACGTTAATCATGGTATGCCATTGTTCCAGGCTTAAATCATCTACCTTGGCAGAATACATCACTCCGGCATTATTGATCAGTATATCCGGCTGATGGGCGTCATCAAAAGTGTTTTTAACCCATTTCTCCAGCTCATCGGCTTGGGTGATATCCATCTCAACGGGATGAAATTGCTCGCCCAATGAATCCTGTAATTTCTTGAGCTTATCTATGCTGCGCGCAAGTCCATATACGGTAGCTCCGTTTTCAACCAGCATTTTACTGAACTCGGCACCAATCCCGTTACTGGCTCCGGTCACGATGGCTATTTTTGAATGAATGTTCATGTTAAAATAGTATTTTGTGAAAAATTCCTTGTTAAAAGTACTACAAAAAGATGAGCAAAATCGATTCAGATTCGTCAAAAAAACCATTGTACCTGGATGTGGGAAATTCTTCCATTAAGGGTGCTTTTCGAAGGGAGGCAAACTGGAAGGCCATTCATGCTGATCAATATTTTACGGCTTCCGCGTTGATTCAATGGATTGATATGCACCCAAATGTATTCTCTCACATTGTAACGGCCAGCGTTCGGAAAGATGTTCAGCAAGCCATTCGCCGAGAATTGAAGGACGTCTTGCTGACCGAGCTGACCATCAAAGATATACCCAGAGAACTGCTGGATTATGAAACTCCGGAAACGTTGGGAGTCGATCGCTTTTTGGTTTGCTACGGTGCTACGGCGCAAACTGCGAATTCGGTGGTGGTTATTGATGCCGGAAGTGCGCTCACCATCGATTTTATGGATCACGATGATGTGTTTCATGGCGGACTTATTGCACCGGGATTTTCAGGCTTCGCCGAAGTTCTCCAACAAAAAACTCCCGTTTTACCACAAGTAGAACCTGATCTTCCCAAAAAATGGCCAGGAAAAAACACCATCGATTCCCTGAAATGGGGCCAAACCGGATTCTATAAAATGGCTATAGAAGGGATTTTGATTAAGTATGAGAAAGCGTTTGGTTCGTTCGACCTATTTGTTACCGGAGGTGAAGCCTCCTTTGTTGCCTCTATGTTGGAACGAGATTATAGGATACGCCCCTTTCTAATTTTTGAAGGCATGCAACGGCTGGAAGCGCAAATATCCGGATAGGCCTCTAAAATCTCACTCCTCAACATCATCTTCGGCTTGTTCCGCACGTTCAATATTGGAATGCTCCGACACGGAAGCTTGATGCTCCATGTCTCCCGCAGTGCCTTTCTTACGAGTGTCGATGGAACTGAAGGAGGAAGCTCTTCCATAAACCGTAATCACATCGTCGGGTAAGACTTTAGTATTTCCACTGGGTGTGCCGATGAAATTTCCTTTTTTGCGTTGTATGCCCAGCACCAATACACCTTCGTGAGATAATCGAATATCTTTAAGCATTTTTCCGGCAATCCAGTCTTCTTCTTCTACTTGCAGCTCGGTGATTTGATAATCGCCAGTAAGGTGAAGAATAGCTGAATAATCTCGCACATCAATTGAAGTGTAACGGCGCAGGGCCTTATCAATAACCCGAGAGAGAAACCGATCTACAACCTGACTTTGAGCCGCCCACCAAATGCCTGCAACACCAAAGACGATAATGACAATGCTGTAAATCAACGAGAATTCACTGTCTGAGATGACGAAGGTGAGAATGAGTGAGGATACGGCCGTCACCATACCGGCATTTCCTACCAGCATAAGCATCAATATGATTTTTCGGCGAACGGGATGGTTTACTACCTTTTCCGATTCGGTGGTTGTAAAGCCGGAACCGGTAAGTGCTGAGCGCGCCTGAAAGCGTGCCGATTCTCTGGACAAGCCGGTGTGAGAAAGTGCAATGGTAGCAATACGCGTGATTAACATCGATATAAAAACGACTACGAAAAGCGAGATAGCAGCAATCATAATAGGTAGTAAATTTTAAATACGCTTTGTTAAATATAAATGTAACAATGTTATAGAAGGCTTTGGGAAATCCCTATTCTACTTAAAATCGGTATGTTTATGCATTAAATTTCCTCACATGCGGTTATATACTTCGTGTTTGAATTTGCTCAAGCTTTGAACAGGAACAAAGCTGTTGGCTTATACTGCCTTCTTAACATTTAGTAGGGAAAGTGTATAAAAAAGAAATGCTAAAAAATAGTGCTGGTTTAAACGAATCCAACTATATAATTTTGTGATGGCACAGCCGAAGGGTTCGATAGATTGGTTTTGCAAACTCTTCACTCCAGCACAGATTTTTGGTATACTCACCGGAACCAATAAAACTTCTTTTTGCTATGAAAAAAATATTAATCTCGCTATTCTTATTCTTCCTAATTGGATCTTCCTTCGCGTATGCCCAATGGACGGAAGACCTTATCACGGTTCCAGAAAAAACCCAATATCATCAAACCTCAACCTATGCGCAGGTGATGGATTTTATCATGACCATTCAGGCTAAATCAGATTGGGTGCATGTGGAGTATATGGGAACCAGCCTGGAGGGCAAGAAAATTCGGGTGGTCGTTTTGGCCAATCCTAAAATTTCAACTCCGGAAGAGGCTAAAGCATCCGGAAAGCCCGTGATGTACATACAAGGAAATATTCATGCCGGAGAAGTGGAAGGGAAGGAAAGCCTTCAAATTCTGATGCGGGAAATATTATTGGGTGACAAAAAGCATTTGCTGGATAATCAAATTCTGCTTTTTGCTCCTATATATAACACGGATTCCAATGATAAAATGGCGGAGGGAAATCGTCCTTCACAGGAGGGGAGTCCCGAGAAAGCCGGGCTTCGCGTGAATAGTATGGGACTTGATCTAAATAGGGATGGAATTAAAATGGAGACGGCCGAAACCCGAGCTTTGGTGCAGAATGTGCTGCTAAAATGGGATCCGGAAATGCTGGTAGATTTGCATACAACCAATGGAACCTGGCACGGCTATTCGCTGACTTGGGCTCCAAGCTATCTCAAATCAGAGCAGCCCGGACCCTATAATTTTACTTGGAATCGGTTGTTGCCTGACGTTACACAAGCAGTGGAAGATAATTATGACTTGTACATTGGCCCGTATGGCTATCACAATTTAAGAGATGGCTGGCCTGTAACGGCCATTTATACCTACAATCATCACCCACGGTATATGGTGAACCAGATGGGATTGAGAAATAAAGTGGGCATTTTAAGCGAGGCTTTTGCGCATGAGCGGCTTTATCAACGCATGAATTCGACCCACGCTTTTGTTACAGAGATTTTGAAGTTTACCAATGCGTATGGCAAAGAAATGGCCGCCATCAACGCTCAGGCTGAAAAAAAAGCTATCCAAAATGTGCTGGATAATGCCGGAAAAATTAAAAAAGGCGTACGATTCAAGATGGTTTATCTGGAAGACATCCCAAATTATCGAACCTATGAATACCTCCCTTATGTAGATGAAAAAGGGGAAACGAAGTTAGTGCGTGGACTGGGAATTGTGACCTTGCACGATGTGAAAAATTACAGCGGATTTGAAGCTACTGTAAAAGCGACGCTTCCGCGTGGTTACATCATTCCGGCATCGTTAAAAACCATTGCCGATCATCTAAAAATGCAGGGTGTTGAAGTAAAGAAACTCAACAAAAAAGTAACCGCAAAAGGAGAAGTATTTGAAGTTACGAAACTGAAGAAAGCAGATCGCTTATTTGAAGGTCATCACATGGCCACGGTAGAGGGGGAGTTTAAGGCCGCCACTCGAACATTCAATAAGGGAGATTATTGGATTGATATGGCCCAGCCGTTAACCAATCTGGCTTTTTACACGCTGGAACCGCAATCGGATGACGGTTTGGTTACCTGGAATTTTTTTGATGATTATTTGGAATCAAACGGTATAACGGATCATCCGGTTGAATACCCTATTTTTAAATATGTAGAGCTGGAATAATTCGATAATGGTGAATATTGGGCTATGAGGTTCAATAAAGAGCTCATAACATGCTGATTCTCCAATACTTTATCAGTTATTCCAATAAAACAAAAGAAAGTGAAGCTTTCCTTGAAATATTAATCAAATATTCATGTATGAAGGGTATTTAGTAGATACTCACTGAACTCAAGAACTAAAGCCAAAATTAGCCATGGGAACAAATAAAGTGGATCTATCAAAGCAAAAAATAACTGTAGAGAACATAATCAGAAATCCTGACCCTGCACAGTTTTATGAGGATGCAATCAAGTATGATTCCGGATCGGCCATTACCGACAAAGGAGCATTAGTGGTTCGCTCAGGTAAAAGAACGGGCAGAAGCCCGGCCGATAAGCGCATTGTAGATAATGTGGAAATCAAAAATGATGTTTGGTGGGGCGACATAAACATACCACTGGACGAGCATACCTTTGCCATTAACCATCAACGTGCTACCGATTACTTGAACACGCGTGAGCGATTGTATGTGGTGGATGGTTTTGCAGGCTGGGATGAAAAGTATCGTCTTAAAGTGCGTATTATCGCTGAACGGCCTTATCATGGTTTGTTCATGCACAATATGCTGATTCGACCGACCGAGGAAGAATTGGAAGATTTCGGAGAACCTGATTTTGTAGTATATAACGCAGGTAAATTCCCCGCCAACCGTTTTACCGAAGGCATGACTTCGGATGCCAGCGTGGATGTGAATTTTGAGAAAGGCGAGATGGTGATTCTGGGAACGGAATATGCCGGAGAAATGAAAAAAGGTATTTTTACCGTTATGCATTATCTGATGCCGAAGAAAGACGTGCTTTCCATGCACTGCTCGGCTAATGAAGGCGAAGACCCTAAGGATGTAGCTTTATTCTTTGGTCTTTCAGGAACTGGAAAAACTACGCTTTCGGCCGATGAAAATCGGAAACTGATTGGGGATGATGAGCACTGCTGGAGCGATAAGGGCGTATTTAATATTGAAGGAGGATGTTATGCCAAAACCATCAATTTATCGCAGGAAAAAGAGCCGGAGATTTTCAATGCTATTCAGTTTGGAACCGTTTTGGAGAACGTTGGCTATGATCCTGAAACCCGTGAAGTCGATTATGATGATGTTTCTATTACCCAGAATACTCGGGCTTCATATCCGATCGAGTATATTTCTAACGCCAAAATCCCTTGTGAAGCCGGCCATCCGAAGAACATTATATTTCTCACCTACGATGCCTTTGGCGTGTTACCCCCGGTAAGTAAATTGAGTCCCGAACAGGCTATGTATCACTTTATAAGCGGATATACGGCGAAAGTAGCGGGAACCGAGGTAGGAGTGACGGAGCCGGAAGCTACGTTCTCGGCTTGCTTTGGTGCTGCCTTCCTTGTGTGGCCACCCGCCAAATATGCCGAGATGCTGGCTGAGAAAATGCGCAAACATAATGCTAAAGCCTGGCTGGTAAATACCGGAATTACGGGCGGTGCTTATGGCAAGGGTGGAAATCGTATCAACCTAAAAAACACCCGCGCCATTATTGATGCCATCCATGCCGGAAAACTGGATGACATGGATATGGTGAAGGATGAGGTGTTTGGTTTCCAGATTCCGGTTGAATGTCCGGAGGTGCCTTCCGATATCCTTCAGCCTCGGAATTCTTGGGAAAATCCGGAGGCCTATGATGTGCAAGCTCTAAAACTTGGCCAATTATTTGAGAAGAATTTTGGCAAGTATAAAGCAGAAAGTAGCGAGGCTATCATCCAAGCCGGACCCAAGGTAAAAGAAGAAGCTGTTAGCTAAATAGATAACCATCTAAAACAAGAGCCCCGGGTTTTATTAAAACTGGGGCTCTTTGTTTTTAGGTTGAACCGAAAGGTTCTGGGTTCTTAATTCTGATCAAATGATCCAGTTCACAAAGAATCTTTAAAGCAGTTCTTCAGGGTTTAAGCATTTGAGATCATCCATTATGAACTGACGACCTTCACGAATAAGCTCGCCATCCAAATATACATTGGCGCCAATGCAAACCAGATCCCAGTGGATATTGCTGGAATTTCCGTTGGGTGCCACTTCATAATCTTTGCCCAAAGTGAGGTGATTTGAGCCGTAGATTTTCTCATCAAACAGGATGTCGTACATAGGACTTCCGATCACCGGATTCAGCCCAAAGCTAAATTCCCCAAACCGACGTGCGCCTTCATCGGTATCCAAAATATCTTTAAGAGCCTCATTGTTAGAAGAATCGAAATCAATAACCACTCCGTCCTTCACTTCCAGCTTCACAAATTCAAAAGGCTTACCCTGATATACGGATGGAGCATAGGTGATTACACCATTCACAGATTCTAACACAGGAGAAGTAAACAGTTCACCATCGGGAATATTCTTTTTCCCAAAACAGGGCACCCAATTCTGTCCTTTAACCGAAAACTTGATATCGGTTCCTTCGCCTTTTAGGTGAATTTCTTCGGCAGCCCGCAGCCTTTTTTCCAGCGGTTTCATAGCTTCTTCCAGCTTGGCATAATCTACCAGGCAGGCTTTGTAGTAGAATTCGGTAAAGGCGCTGGTGGGCATTTTGGCGTTCATGGCAAAGGCCGGTGATGGATAACGCATGATGCACCAGTTAGTGTTATTCACGCGTTCATCAAAATGGACGGGATGCAAAAAATGCTCTGAATAAGCTTTGTTGGCATCTTTGTCAGCGTTTGAATTTTCGTAGATATTTTGAGATGCGCGAATACCAATAAATACATCCATCTGCTCCATCAGTGGAAGTTGATCTACGGCGGCCTGATTTTTCCAGAATTCAGGGGTTCCATTTTCCACTAAAATGCGCTGGGTTTCTGCGTCTTCAATTTTAGTAAAAGGATGAGCTTCTTTTTCGCGGATTTGTTGCACCAAAGCACGCACCAGATCGATTCCATTCAGCCCGATAAGCTGAACCATCACATTTTGGCCCTTTTGAACTTTAGTGCTGTGTTCAAGAATTAAAATGGCGAGCTGTTGATCGTAGGATGAAATCATATCTAAACTAAAATTAGGGAGGTGAATATTGCAGTATTTATACCCTAAAGTTAAAGAAATTGCCGGACAGTTGAGAGAAGAAAGTGCCTATGCGTGACTATATTTTAGCACGTGAAAGTTGTCAGGATGCGTATAATTCCTGTGGTTGTATTGCGTAGAGGGGAGCTTTGATGGACCGTTTCGCGAAGCTATTATAACTCAACCACAGAATCACAAAGCGCAATTTCGGACGGATCGTTGGAAGCAAGAAAAACCAACTTGCCTGAGCTGGAAGCTTTATCAATCATATCGGTTACCAGAGCGTGTCCTTTTTCGTCAAGATTGGAGCCGGGTTCATCCATCATAATAACCTCAGGATCGTTGATCATTACCGCCGCCAGCTTTACGCGCTGCTGCTGTCCGGTTGAAAGACTCCCAAATAATTGGTTTTTGAGAGGAAGCATTTGCACGTTTTCGATGAGTTCAAGAAGGCTTTCCGGATTCACCTTATTTCCTCTTGCTTCAATAAGAAAGCGGAGGTTTTCGATGATGGAAAGTTCTGCGTATAAATTGATGTAGGGAGCAGCGTATCCTAAGTTTTTCTTCAACTCTTTTTGGGTTTTTAATGCTCCATCTTGCTTCCACATAATAGAGCCCGAGTTTGGACGTAGAAGATACGCAAGGCATTTTAACAAGGTAGATTTCCCGCTCCCATTGGAACCTGAGATACCCAAAATTCCTTTAGAATGCTCAAAGGAAAGATCCTGAAAAATAAGATGGGCGTTGAATTTTTTGGTAAGTTGCTCTACCTGTAATGATATCATGCGCTAAAGGTAGCAAGTTTAAGGTTAATTAAGAATCGGCTTTCTGTACCAAAAGAGTGAAGACTTAGCAGAATATATAAATACTTAATTGTATTGCGAGTCAGGAGGTTTTATTTTCAGTTAAATACTATACAGATATGCATCACGCAGTAGAAGATATTATTGATCGGCTTATCGGTGCGGTTAAATCCGACAAGCCATATTATACGCTAAAAGATTTTCTTTCAGCGGGTTTTCCTTCCTTTATTGTAGAACGTATACGCATTGAAATCAATGAAAAGTTAAAGGCAGAATTCACCCTTCAGCAATCTCAATGGGCTGATGTAGAAGGACCGATGGTTCAAGATGCTTGGAAAGATTTTCAGCAAACGCTGTCTGCAAACTCTCGTATTCCCAAAGAACAGTTTTATGAAGTCACCAGCCGTGTGGTTACTGAGATCATTAAGGTATATCTCGAACCGCGGCACCACATGGCGGATTATATTTACAAGGGTGAGGAAGAACTCAACCTTGAAGAGCTGATATTGCGAACGGATACGCTTACCATTTACAAACACTTTGGGCGGGCCATTCCATTATATATGCAGAAGAGAAAACTGAGAACGCTGGAAAAGAAACGATGCAAGCTGCTGATTCATAACTTGGATGCAAATTTAGTGGCCTCATATACGGCGAAAGAATGGGTGCAGGTACTGGAGCTTCTGTTTACGTTATTTGGCGGTAAGATTGATGCCAAGCTCATTCAGCTCTTTTTTGAGGATAAGGGACTATATCTCACGGCAAAGGCATTTAATGCACTGGATGAAGAAATTACCAAAGATCGGTTTGTAGAGATTTTGTCGTATCCTGATTTACTGGATGTGCAGTTGCAAGAGAATTTCAGAGATCAATTTCGGGAAGAGCTTATTGCACAAAAGAATCGTTTTGATGCCCCGGATGAGGAAGAGATTGAATATATAGACGAAAAAGAGCAGCGGCTTTTGGATAGCTTCTTTGGGGATTATAATAGTGAAAGCCCGCAGATGACGGACGAGGAATCATTTAATGCGCTGTTTAAATCGGAGCAGGCGGATAAATCTATATTCGAAGAATTTGAGGAAGTACCCGATGCCAAAAAAATCTCCGAATCTTTAAAGCATGGTGAACAAACGGATGAGATTAAAAAATTTCGCCAAAACCTGGTAACCGTGCTCGATCAGGCAGCTACCTCTTTCAAAAATCTCTCTAAAGAACAACAAGCGGAAGAGGAGCAAAAAGAGAATCAGAAAGAAAAAGGAAAGAAAAAGGAGGAGGCAGATTCCCAAAAGAAAAAACCTGTTCCCAAAACTGACGAACCAGAAGACGACGACCTGAATTCTATCATAGCCGACGAAGAGACCATTGATGAACAACTGATTGTGGATGAGGCGGTTGAAGAAGATGAGGAAGAGGGTGCAATGTGGCAACGATTTTTACGTCCCGACCAAATGGAAGTAATGATGGGAAAAAAGCATGAAGACGACGATAATTTGGTAAGCCAGGAAACCCTAATTGATGAGCTGGCCGAAGAGGAGACAGTTGATGGGAAGCCTGAATTAAGTGATTTTTTAGGTGAACAGGAAGAATATTTTGTTGAGCATCTTTTTGGTGGGAAGCACAAGAATTATCAAAAGTCGTTGACGAAAATCGAAGAACTTGGGAGCTGGGATAAAGCCACCGTTTTCATGGAAAAGAATGTATTTTCGGCAAATAACATTGATATGTTTTCGGAAGAGGCTATTGAATTTACCGATCGGCTTCAATCGTATTTCCAAGAATATAAATCCTAACTAAGAGCTATTTATGTCATCCAATCCAAAGGTAGAACGATTACTGAAACTGCGCGAAGAAACGCTAAAAGGGGGCGGGGAATCACGCATTGAAAAGCAGCATGATAAAGGAAAATTAACCGCACGCGAGCGTATAAATCTGCTGTTAGACAAGGGTAGTTTTGAAGAAATTGACAAGTTTGTTACTCACCGAAGTACCGCTTTTGGTTTGGAAGAGCAACAGTTTTTAGGGGATGGTGTGATTACAGGACATGGGAAAATTCATGGCCGACCGGTATATGTTTTTAGTCAAGATTTCACCGTTTTTGGGGGCTCACTATCTGAAACTCATGCGGAAAAGATCTGCAAGATTATGGATTTGGCACTCAAGAATGGAGTGCCCATTATAGGATTGAACGACTCTGGCGGGGCGCGTATTCAGGAAGGCGTTTCGTCCCTCGGTGGTTATGCCGAAGTGTTTTGGAGAAACAGCATGGCTTCGGGAGTCGTCCCGCAGATTTCCGCCGTTATGGGCCCTTGTGCGGGTGGAGCTGTGTATAGTCCGGCGCTAACCGATTTTATATTTATGGTTGAAAATACCAGCTATATGTTTGTTACCGGTCCCAACGTGGTTAAAACCGTTACTCACGAAGAAGTGACTTCTGAAGAGTTGGGCGGAGCTTCTACACACAGCACCAAATCGGGTGTTTCCCATTTCTCCAGCGCTAATGATGCGGTTTGCCTGAATGATATCAGAGAATTGATGAAATACGTTCCTCAGAATTGTGAGGAAAAAGCACCCATGATAGCTTCCAAAGAACCGGATTCTGCTAAAGCCAAAGCATTAGAAAATCTGGTTCCCTTGAATCCAAATAAACCCTACGATATCCATGATGTGATTGACGGGATTATGGATAAAGATTCATTTTATGAAGTGCATGAGAATTATGCCAGCAATATTGTTGTGGGATTTGCACGCTTAGGTGGCCGAAGTGTTGGAGTGGTGGCTAATCAACCGCTTTCGCTTGCGGGAGTGCTGGATATTGATGCTTCGTTGAAAGGAGCTCGTTTTGTGCGATTTTGTGATGCGTTTAATATCCCGTTGGTAGTATTTGAAGATGTGCCCGGCTTTTTGCCCGGTACCGATCAGGAATGGAATGGAATCATCAAGCATGGGGCTAAACTGCTTTATGCTTTTTGTGAGGCTACCGTGCCCAAAATCACGGTTATCACGCGTAAAGCCTATGGTGGAGCGTACGATGTAATGAACTCCAAGCATATTCGTGCCGATTATAATGTAGCATGGCCAACCGCTGAAATTGCGGTAATGGGAACCAAAGGGGCCGTTGAAATTATCTTCCGCAAGGAAATTGCAAAAGAGGACGATCCTGCCGCAAAACAAAAAGAGCTGGAAGACGAGTATAGCGAAAACTTTGCGCATCCGTATCTTGCCGCCGCCCGTGGCTTCATTGATAATGTGATTCTACCGTCTGAGACGCGCGATAAGCTGATTAAACATTTGGAAGTCATCCAGAATAAAGTGGAAACTGTGCCCAAGAAAAAGCACGATAACTTGCCGCTTTAATCAAACATGAAGGGTGAGAGGGTG
>JBDNFJ010000262.1:0-3524 GCA_041689895.1 Gracilimonas sp.
CCGTTCCTAAAAAAGCATTGAATAACGAAAAAGAAACTTCGAATAAAGAACACAGTTGAGAAGCAATGAGCACTATTGGTTTCAAAAAAAGAAAAACGATTGAGCAGGTAGAAGAAGGATATGAACTGGCTCCAAAATTTCAGGAAAATGGCTTGATTCCTGTCGTAACTACCGACTACTCCTCCGGTGAATTGCTCATGCATGGCTATATGAATGAAGAAGCTTTGAAGAAAACCATAGAGCTTGGAGAGGCCGTTTATTACAGCCGAAGCCGGGAAACACTATGGCACAAAGGCGCAACTTCCGGGTTGACTCAACTCATAAAAGAAATGCGCATTGACGACGACCAAGACTGCGTTTGGCTTCGTGTTGAAGTACAGGGAAATGGAGCCAGCTGCCATGTGGGATATCGTTCCTGTTTTTATCGAAGCGTGCCAACCGGCAAAAATTTTGGAAAGCGAAATGGGGAGCTTCATTTTGAAGAAGATGGGAAAGTCTTTGATCCCAAGGAAGTATATGGAGATGCACCAAATCCCACCAAGCTCTAAAAACTGATTGAGAGTTTGAGATAACAAGCGCCCTCAATCACATTTAGATTCCTGCATCTGCAGGAATGACGGGCTTTCATCTGGTTACGAAGGTTCATCATCAAACTAGCTGGAGCTTCTTAACGAGCAACTACCATGTAGAAACAGCCGTTATTTTTAATAATAAAGCTTGCTTGCCTCATAGAATAAACTGCGGATTCCGAGAATTGGGAAATGGTGTGTTAGTAGGCATATAGATTCCCTCCTCCGTGGGAATGACGGTAGGATTGTGTTTTGAGTACTGAGTATTTCCCCACCCAAAAGTCATCCCTGTGAAGACAGGAATCTAAAAGGTTTTCAACCCACTTTTTTTTTATTACAACCACGGGTTCAACAACATTAAGATTCCTGCATCCGCAGGAATGCCGGGCCTTTGTCTTATCCTGGGTTCAGAGCTAAACTTAGGACAAATGAGTTTAATAGAAATTATTAGAATTGCCTGATTGCAATGGAAGCTGGAGCTTCCCAGAAAGCATTACGAAGCCGGAGCTTCGTAACGAGCAAACCGTTCCCTAATCAAAGTCTCAGGCTCCTACTAATCAGATACCCTTCATTTATTCGCAAATGCAATACAAAAAAAACACGAACCCTTATTGGATTCGTGTTTTATAATTTTTAATGAGACCGTATTTATGAATACGACTTATTTCGACGCTGCTTTTTGCCTCGTTTACCTTTCTTGAATCCACTACTTTTTGAAGAAGAACCTCTGGTATCTTCCTTGGCTAATTCCACGCTAATATCACGTCCTTCAAACTGCGAGCCATTCATGGCATCAAATAACTTAGTATCAAAGCCTTCTTCAATTTCAAAGAACGAGAAGTTGGTCTGGATATCAATTTTGCCAAAATCAGGCTTTTTGCCATTCATTTGCTCATTCATCACACCCATAAGTCGAGCAGGATTTAACCCGTCACGTTGACCGATATTAAGGAAATATCGTTGAAATCCTTCTTCTGCATGACGGCTATTCCCACCACCGGAGTTACTTCTGCCGTTTTTATTGCGAGATGAATTCTTACGATTGTTATTATTCTTGGAACGTCCGGCTGTAGCATTTATATCACCGGCTTGCTCATAATATTCCAGAATCTGATTGAATTCCATGGCTACAAAGTGCTGGATCAACTCCTGCCAGCCAAGATCGGAAAGCTTCTCATATACTTCGGGCAGATATTTTTCAATTTGCTTCTCGTTCACATCGGTCGCTCGCAGCTTATCTACCATATCCATCATACGAATTCCGCAAACTTCTTTTCCACTTGGAACACTTTGCTTGATGAACGTTTTGCCCGACATTTTTTCCAATGCACGAATACGGTTCATTTCACGGGTATGGATAATAGAAACTGAAATTCCACTATTACCAGCACGTCCCGTTCGCCCACTTCGGTGAATATACACTTCCAAATCATCCGGCAGATTATAGTTAACCACATGGGTCAGGTTTTCCACATCCAAACCACGTGCGGCTACATCAGTAGCTACCAACAAATGTAAGTCTTTGGTACGGAAACGATTCATTACCTCATCCCGCTGTGCTTGAGAAAGATCACCATTCAGTAAATCAGCATTATAACCTTCCCTTGATAACTTGGTGGCTACTTCTGAAGTCTCACGACGAGTTCTGCAAAAGATAATTCCATAAATATCAGGATTTACGTCGGCGATGCGCTTTAAAGCATCATAACGGTTCTTTGCATTCACCATATAAAAATGATGTTCTACATTCAATGCGCCGGAATTCCGGGCATCTACTTGAATCTCTTCGGGGTTATTCATGTACTTTCGTGCCATTTTGGAGATCTGCTTAGGCATAGTAGCAGAGAACAGCAGCGTTTGCTTTTCTTTGGGAGTGTCGGCAAGAATGGCATCCAGATCGTCTTGAAAACCCATGTTCAACATCTCGTCCGCTTCATCCAACACGAGTGAACGAACATTGGTAACGTCCAATTTACGTCGGCGAATGAGATCTAACATGCGTCCTGGAGTTCCAATTACTACTTGTGCTCCATTTTTCAGAGCTCGTATTTGGGTAGAGATATTTGCTCCACCATAAACGGCTACAGTTTTAATTCCTTTTTGATGTTTTGCAAACGCCTTCAAGTCTTTGGCAATCTGAATGGCCAATTCCCTGGTAGGTGAAAGCACTAAAACCTGTACGGTATCGGAATCTGCATTTACTTGTTGCAGTATCGGCATACCAAAAGCGCCGGTTTTTCCGGTTCCAGTTTGAGCCAATGCGACGAGATCGCGCTGGGAAGCTAAAATCGAAGGAATAGCTCGTTCCTGTACTTCGGTGGGGGTTTCAAAACCAAGATCTTCAGCAGCTTGGCATATTTCGGGCGAGAGGCCCAGTTCTTTGAACGATGACATATAGTTATTTTAAACGTTGTTATCCCGTTCAAGGTAATTTGTGCTGCACATTGTTCTTGCTCGGAATCATTAATTATTGGGGTGAGCTAATGACAAGAGGCAAGCACGACTGCTTGATTCATAAAGGCCAGCAAGGTTCTATAAACCTGAAAATATTTCTTTCGAAAATAAGGTTGTTCCAGTCTTATCGTGAACTCACAAAATCAGTAAGCCCCAAATATACGTACAAAAAACTTCTGTTATGAAATTTTCATAGAAAATATTCCCCTATGCTCTATTAAGGCTATATAAAACATGGTTTAGACACATAGTAAATTGTTTTTCTGATTTGAAACGTAAATTTCAACCAAAAAGTTAATAACAAGAATCCATTCTGGATGGCGAACTTTTTATATATTTATCTTGGCTTTTTTTTGAGACTCCAACCATAATCTATAACCCGTTTAATTTATAAAATGCAGTATATCACAAAACATTTCCCCAAAGCTGAATCTCTTTCATCCCTCAAAGGAACTATTCTTAAAGAATTAGCTCGGCAGAATATGAAGCCGTCAGATTGTA
>JBDNFJ010000263.1:0-6669 GCA_041689895.1 Gracilimonas sp.
TCATACATCTGAAAATCTGGCCCGAATTATTCATCAACAGCGTTTCGAAATTCGTGTGAACAGCAATTTTCGGAAAGTGGTAATGCAATGTGCCAGTCGCGAAACTTCGTGGATTAATGACCTGATTCTCAATTCGTATGATGTGCTCAACCAACAGGGCAATGCGTATAGTGTGGAATGTTATAGGGAAAACGAGCTTGTTGGAGGCTTATACGGGGTGAAGTTAAAAGCCGCTTTTTTTGGTGAAAGCATGTTTAGAAAAGAAAATTGGGCCGATAAAGTTGCACTCTATTATTGCCACGAGATTTTACGGAAAAACGGGTTCCTGCTTTGGGATACACAATTCTACACCGAGCACCTGGCACAGTTTGGCTGCATAGAAATTGAAGCGGATGAATATGATAACATGCTCACAAAAGCCTTAGAAAAGGAATGTGATTTTTTGGTCTAGCTTGCAGAATATTCGTTTTTCAAAATATTTATAGAACCGAGATAAAAAAACCCTCCAAGGGTTTTAAACCCTTGGAGGGTTAAGCTGTAAAAACTAATCGTAGCAGAGGGATTAATACTCCGTAATTGTCACCGCTTGTAGCGCTTTTTCTCTGGAAATATGACCTTCATCAAACTGCCCAAGCATTGATTTTTTAATTTGGAACAACAAGCGTTGGGGTAGATACTCAAGGTTCGTGCGGTTTATATCTACCGTTAAAAGAATGCGCTCATCCGGTTTTATAGAACGCAGCGTTCGTCCGTAGTCAACTAAGTATTCTTTAAGCAGATTTTTAAAATAGGTAAGAGCCTCTAATGCTTGTTCCTTGCCTTTTTCCTCCTGTTGTTTCCAAGCTATATTCTTGGTTGAATCGGGATCGGTAAGCCTGCTTACTTTGATGTTTCCCTCTTTATCCTGGGTCATTCTATCTCCAATACTAATACTTTTTAGCTTAGAACTAAGTTTACTGATCTGAAAGAAAGCACGACTTAAATTGCTGGCATATCTTGCATCCATTGAAAAAATAACGCCAAAATCGTTCAGTTTTTGATAGCTAACATCGCCTACTAGACGAAAAACATCTTCGGAATTCTCATCCGTAAAAGCCAGATTGTGTTTACCCTCGAAAGCTGTTTGAAACACATTGGCCATCACTTTCAAATCCAGAAACTCTTTGTTCTCCGAGCTTTGAATTTGGAGTTGCTTTGTGAATTCATCGTTCGAAATTTGTTGCTTCCGATAATCATTCAGATTTTTCATTCGAGCAGTTACGGAAATGACTGGTTTCTGCTTTTGTTCCGCTTTTGGTGAATCACCTGTTTGTACTATAAAAAAGCGATTTCTTTTTCCTTTTATGCCATAAATCACCATCACTTTTTCATCCGGTTTTAATTGAGCAATATTGGCGGCATAATCTTCAAGAAACTCGGTTATTCGGTTGGTTATAGATTCTTTCGTGACCGCCTTTGTCTTACCGTCTTCATCATCATAATAAAAGGTAATGCGGTTGTTGCCATCTTTTTTATTTACTTCGATGCTTGAGAAGCCAGCGTAAATTACTTGGGGAATCTTGAAGATGACTCCATAATCCGGAATATATGTTCCTTGAGTATAGGTGCCACTCGTTCCGGTGGGTAATATTCTAAATTCACTACCGACGATATTATTATGACCATCAATTTTAAACATCTCGTCCAAAATGTTTTCCATTATTTTGAGGTCTTTGTTCATGCGGTCGGCATCAAAGCTCTGCGCAAATAAATGCGGCGCGAGCCATGCCATCATCATGCCAATTAAAAGAGTGTGTTTTAATGTTTTCATAATGCGTTTTAATTAATTATTAGTGCTTACTGTTTGTATAATTTCGCCCAACACCTGATCCGTTTTTCTAAATCGGTTGTAATACGTTTTTTCCATCGTTATTAATCCTGAATTAATTATTTGGAGATCCGCTTGTCGCTGTTGCTCCATGTAATCGGCAAAATTAATGAGCGTTTTCTCAAGTTGATCTGCTTGATCTTTTTGCACAGCCTGCACGGCTTCCACAACTATATGGGCATTTTCCAGCTTCATTTGCTGAAGCAAGTAATCTACCTGCCGTGGGGTGAATCCCTGCTGAATTATCTCCTGCTTTTCTCCAAAGGCCAAATTGAAACCCTCTCCATTTACGGTGATATTCATTTTAGTGAGGGCGCCCAGAATTACAAATACTATAACCAAGGATGCGAGCGCAAAACCGGCTTTCGTAAAACTGTTTAGGGGAAGTAACGCTTCGATAAGATTCTGCCACCAGTTTTTAAATCCGCTCTTTTTCGGCTCCACCATAACCAGCTGCTCGGCGGCATCCTGAACGGGCAGGTGAGAAATCATGGAGCGGACTTCAGAAAGCTCATCCAGCTCTTTTTTCAGCTCGGGGTTTTTAGCTAAAATTTCTTCCAGTTCTTTTTTCTTTTCGTCTTCCAGCTCATCATATAAATAATCCATAAAGAGCAGTCGTGCGGTTTCTTTATTCATAATCAAACACCTCTTTGTTGATATTCCAGGAGTTGAACGTTTTTTTTAACGTGCTCAACCCATAATATAATCTTGACTTTATTGTGTTTTCGGGCTCGCCTAAAATTTCAGCTATTTCTCTGAATTTCAGGCCTTCATATTCTTTCATAATTACTACCATGCGTTGATCTACCGGTAACTGGAGGAGCGCTTTGTGAAGCAGCACCAGCCCTTCGTTTCTTAAAACTGTGCCATCGGCAGGCGTGGCCGTTTCGGTTTGAGGAGCTGCTTTGAGGGCATCGTATGAAGTCGCCCTCTTCCGCCCCACTCGCTTCAGCTCATCGAGACAAAGATTATTGGCGATGGTGTACAGCCAAGACCCAAATTTTTCTACATCATCCAACGTATCCAGTTTGTGGTACGCTTTGATAAAGGTTTTTTGAGTGATTTCGGCAGCGTCATCGGAACTTGCAAAAAAACGGTACGCAAAGTGGTGAATACGATTTTGCCATCGCGTTACCAGCGTGTTAAAGGCTTGGTGATTTCCACCACGAAAATCCTGTACCAGTTGTGCATCTTCCATGTGCTTGTGTTGTCCCGTGTTCATTCTGAAAGTAAGACGAGCAGAGTTGGAATATAGTTTTATAAAAGGATGTCAAGGGGTGTTAACGTGTTTGAGTGCTAATGTGTTAGAGTATTTGTTAAAAACACGTTAGCACTCAAACACGTTAACACCTAAACTCTGGTTCAAAAGTTGGGCGAGAAGCTACATACCCCCGAATATCACCATTCCAAAATAAACAACAAGTACTCTCAATCAGCATTGAGTAATGCAAGCAGATTAAATTTAGTAGGTAAGAGTTCTTTTTATTCTTTCCCGACCGGTTCAATCTTCAAAAACTGTAATTCAGAATTCCGCTCATCCGTTAAAACAATTAATTCTCCACGCTTAGTATAGCCAAGAACAGTTCCAGGCATTTTTATTTCTCCCAAATATGAGAGGGTGTGTTTATCGTACACGGCTACAAAGTGATCGCTGTCATTGAAGTTTCTTGGCTGACTATACACATTATTCCCGTTGCGGAAAGTATTTAAAATGTATTTGTCTGAATAAGCAAGCCGCAAATTCACGCTTTGCTCCTCATTCAAATAGCGGGTCCACTCTCTTGGGTTTGAAACGAAGCTGACAAATTTATCCGATAACATAAAAGAAGGAGGAATTTTATTAGTCTTGCCTAAAAATTTTTGTGTATCTATCGAAAAAACCTGGATATATGGAATTTTACTTTGGGTGGTGAAAATTAGTCCTTCTTCACAATCTATGGCTACTTGTGGCTCCTGCAAAATGGCAGTTTGCCCCTGGAAAAAAGGATCGTAACCACCGAGGGAATCGGTGAGGGTGAATGTACTGTCGAAAACCCCAATGGTAGGAGTTTCTGGAAAGGTAGGCTGCCCTAACAATTGCATTCCCAAATACCAATATCCGTTACAAAACTCCAAGTTTCTGGATGTAACAGAAAGGCCACTTTTTATTGGGTAATCGAAGGATGTGGTTTCATTAGTTGCACGATTAAATAGCACAAAAGAAGCCCCCGTTTTATCAAGGATTACCAGATTATTACTGCCATCAAAACCAAAATATCGGTTGCTTTGAATTTCGTCTGGCCCCCGACCTTCTTCACCTATTTTTTCTATAAATTCACCCTCATAATCCATAATTACAATACTCATTGGGGTAGTAAAATTAGAGAAAGCGAGCTCCTCTTCCTTCGGATTATCTACAACCGAAGTGTACATACGGGGAAGATGTTGTTGGGCTTCTTCGCTTATCCGGAATTTATTGACTGTAGAAAACTCGAATACTGCCGATTCTTCTTTTGGTGTACATCCGACAATTAAAAATGCTGCGTATAAAAATGTGATAAGAAAGTTTACTTTCTTCATACCGGCTTCTTTTTGTTATAGAAATAATTTAAATCTAATTACTATATAAAAGAAGCCTTTCGCAAATGCCCGAACTATAAATAATCAGGGTAGCCTCAAGTCATAGAGACTTTATACTCGTTCCTAACCTCCGGTTCATAAACAAGAATTAGAAACTACGTACCCGGAATATCACTACCCCAAAATCAAAAACAAGTATTCTCGATCAGAATTAAATAAAGCAAGAAGATTATATTTAGTATGTTAGGCTTCTATTTACTTTCAGAAGTTTATAGCAAGCCTGCTTTTAATTGTACACGGAATAATTTTTAAAAATGAGCCTACAATTCAAGCATAACCCACATATAGATCGCCTAAATAAAATCCTGAATTTCAAAATAGATTCTGTAGCTCCCTCTGCGACTTTTTTATTTCCAGATTCTTTAGGATCGGCAAGTATAATTGCTTCTGTTTTTGCTACTCCGGTTATTCTATGGACACTTTTTAAGTTAAAGCGTTATGGGTGGTTAATTGGCTTTTGCGTTTTTGTGATCATTCCATATATCGCCATAAATATACTTGTTGAGGAAGGCACCTGGTATATCTTATATCTGTTTCCAATGCTTTTTCTATTCGTGTACTATTTTATTCTGAAGCAGGCAATAAAGGACTGGAGGGAGCCCATTTTTGTAAACAAGCCGGGTTCCGATTATGAAATACATCTCAAAAATAAAAAAGGGCGGAAGTGATCAATTCTTCCGCCCGTCTCTCTTCGTGTCTGAAATTATTGCGTGCGCTGCGTAACGACTCCATTCTTATCAGAAATAATAATTTCAACCCGACGATTTTGTTGACGTCCGGCTTCATTCATGTTGGTAGCCACCGGATATTCTTCACCATAGCCAACGGTGGTAATGCGTTGAGAAGAGATGCCGTCTCTAACCAAAGCACTCCTTAAAGCATCGGCTCTACGCCGAGATAAATCTTTGTTGTATTCGGCCGTACCAACACTATCCGTAAAACCTTCGATTTGAATGGTACGTTTAGGGTATTCTTTCAGAAAACTTGCCAGCTCATTTATTGCTTTTCCGGCACCTGCTTTCAGGTTCGAGCTGTCGGAATCAAAGAGTACATCACTTAAGGTAAGCACCATGCCACGCTCACTTTGGCGGGCTTCCATTTCGGATAATCGTCCGGCTAAGTCTTCCGCTTCTTTACGAGCCTTGGCGGCTTCTTCTTTCTCTTTCTGAAGTTGTTCCATGGCGTTACTTGCGCGATGTTCGGCCGCCAAAGCGTCTGCTTTTCGTGCTTCAATCAGCACTTCATTACGCTCGGATTCGGCTTGTTCTACCTTGTCCTGAGCGGCATTTAGCTTAGCTGTTTCTATAGCAATCTTTGTTTTTTGCTGTGCGATGTAAGCATAATGCTCAATCAGTTCTTTATCGCCTTTTTCTTTCCAAATTCGTTGGCTTTGTTCCAGCGCTTCTTCCGCTTTTTTGAGGGCAACCGGAGCCTTCATCACAATCATAGAATCATTTTCAGCTACTTGATAGGAATCCTCTGCCTGAGTTAACAGCGGATTATTTTGCGGAGGGCCCCCACAACCGATAAGTGAAAATGAGATGAGTAAAGATCCGAGTACCGTACATTTTGTGGCAAATTTCATGATTGATTCCCTTGTTTGTCTAAATTATTCTGAATTTCTTGCTTTAGTGCATTAATGCTCTTCCTAAGTTCATTCACCGCTTTTTGGGCTTTTTCGGAGAGGGCCTTCATTTGGGCGAGTTCGGCATCTGCCATGGCTTCATCAGCTATAAGTTTGGCTTTTTTATACTTTTCTTTGCCCATTAAATCACGCACTTTTTCCAGTTTTTTGCGTGCTTCGCGGATTTCAAGCGGAGCATAATCCTCGGCCCCAACCTGTTCAGCCTGTTTGATGGAAGCCTCGAGCTGAGTAAGTTCTTGATTTGGCGGTTTGGTGCTAGCACATGCCCCGACTATTAACATAATGGAAGAAAAAAGTATCAGATGTTTCATGACTCTATTGGTTGGTTTGAAGAGATTTCAATTAGTTAAATGCTATAAGAAAGAAATTGTTCCCACCAACTAGAGTTGAGGGTGAAATGTCTGTCCCTGAATTAGCTTGACCGTAATTATGGGTTTTTAGGTTAAATGTAAGAAACAATAAGGATATTGAATGTCTTGTCCAATAAAGTTTGGTTTGAGGTTACTCTTTAGAAATTTAGGGGTATTTTCTGAGCGGA
>JBDNFJ010000264.1:0-7923 GCA_041689895.1 Gracilimonas sp.
CAGACGAAATGCGTCGGGTTTGGGATTTGAGAAAAGCAGGGTTAGGATTGTTAATGGGACTTGGGGAAGACACACGCTCTCCATCTTTTTGTGAAGATACCGCTGTTCGTGTGGCCGACCTTCCCGAATATGTGAAAGACTTTCAGGGAATTCTGAAAAGTCATGATACCAGTTGCGTGTTTTATGCGCATGCTTCCGTTGGCGAGTTACATCTCCGTCCGATGATTGACACCACCAAAGAGGACGGTTTGAACAAAATGAAAGTAATGGCGGGCGAAATTGCCGATTTAGTTCGTACGTATCGCGGATCTCTATCGGGAGAGCATGGGGATGGACGCGCAAGAGCACCTTATATCGAAAAAGTGTTAGGCAAGGAAATGCTCCCCATTCTTAAACAAGTGAAAGAGATATGGGATCCCAATTACATATTTAATCCCGGCAAAATCGTGAATCCTAAGCCGGTAGATGCCGATCTCCGTTTTTCTCCCACTTACAAAAAACCAGAAGCCGAAACCGTATTTGCCTGGAGAAAAGAAGGCAGTTTTGGGAATGCTACTGAGCTTTGTAATGGAGCAGGTGTATGCCGAAAATTAGCCGAAAGTGGAGGGGGAATGTGTCCTTCATACATGGCTACTACGGATGAAAAAGATTCCACTCGTGGACGGGCAAACGTATTCCGACATGTATTTTCAGGAGAAGATCCCAGAGGATATGCTTCTGAAGAATTGAAGGATGCGCTGGACCTGTGCCTGAGCTGCAAAGCATGTAAAAGTGAATGCCCTGCAAACGTAGATATGGCTAAAATGAAGGCCGAGTTTATGAATGGATGGCATGAGGAAAATGGCTGGAAACTGAAAGAACGCTTTTTTGCTGATGCCGGTAAGTTATTCCCCTTAGCTTCCGTTATGCCTAAAATTTCAAATAAAGTAGCTTCATCCAAAATCGGGAAATTATTTTTTGAGAAAGTGTTTGGCATTGATGCCCGTCGCGATCTTCCAGCTTTTGCAGACCACTCGTTTGGAAATTGGTTTAAAAAACATCAAAAAAATGGCGTACTCCGAAGTGATGATAAAGTAGTCCTGTTTGTAGATATATTCACGAATTACACCGATCCGGATATCGGGAAGGCTGCGGTAGAAGTACTGGAGAAAATGGGCTTTGAGGTAATGGTACCAAAAGCCATGGAAAGCGGGCGGCCTCAATTGTCGAAAGGGTTTTTGAAGGATGCTCAAAAGATTTGCGAACGCATTTTGAAAGAATTTGAATCGTATGTGGAGCGAGGAATTCCGGTAGTTGGTTTAGAGCCATCAGAAATACTTACCCTGCGGGATGAATTTCTGGAGTTATGCAGTGACGAGGATTTACCTTTTGCTAAAAAATTGGCTAAACAATCCTTTACGTTCGAGGAATTTATTGTGAATCATAAAGACCGTCTTCCTGCTCCAAAAGAGGCGGAAAAAGTAGTGCTTCAGGGACATTGTCACGCTAAATCTTTGATTGGAAATGAGCCAACAATAACCGCCCTGCAAGCGGCAGGTTATGAAGTGGAGGAAATTTCAACCGTATGTTGCGGCATGGCCGGAAGTTTTGGCTATGAAAAAGACCATTATGATTTATCGCAAGATATTGGAGAACTGGTGCTTTTTCCGGCGCTACGTAAGAATGAGGAACTGGTTTGTGCTCCCGGCTTTTCATGCCGCCATCAAATTAAAGACGGCGTTCAGGTTCGTTCATACCACCCTACTGAACTTATCGCGCGTATATTATTATAAATATTTTACTTGTGACTATACTTTTGGCCTCTTTTATAATTTTAAAACCAAGACCCTAAACCTTGCGATTAAAAAATTATCCTAAAAATTTAGCTCAATAAACTTGAGTCCATTAAATCCCCAGATTTTTTTATGGTAATGAGTAATTGAAAGCTTTTCAGTCTGTAACTCTTTCTGATTTTTTAAGGGATATATTTGATTGCTTATTCTATTTTTATTTAGGTTGATATATATTACTCCAAAAGGCATCTCTAAAGATCGATCTCCATAGGTAAAAATAATCCCATCTCTAAAATGTGAAAAATCATTGAATACATCTCTGCTTCTTACCCCTGTACCAAATTCTGGATGGGTGACTGTTGTTATCATTTCATAATTCGGAATATCAACCACTCTTTTATCAATAATTTTAGACATTTTATTAATCAAGAACACGTAATTGATTTGCTCAAATACTATAATAAATAAATCTGGTGCTATTTGCACAGTCTTAGGTGATAGTTTTAGAAACTGAAGCTTATCTAATTTTTTTATTTGCTGCAGAGGAAGCTCATTGATATTAAAAAATAAAGTATCTGTAATATTAAAGTTTTGAATCTCAATTAAGTAAGAAATTGGAACCGTTTTATTATCAATTTCCTTAGGTAATACAAAGAAAGAAGTAGAAGCAATAAGCGTTTCATTATAGTTAGAGAGAGTAGTAATATATTTAAGTGGCAATAACTTCTCATTAACAAAAGTCCCATCAACATTATAATGAATCAGCTTAGAACTGTTAAAGTCCGATAGGAATAAAGACTTATTATTTTGATCCACCGTAAAAGCTCCTAATGTTTCAATTTCGCCAGGACCTCTACCTTTGTTAACAAATTCTTTTACGATTTTATTTGAATAAGAATTATAGATGGAAATTAGTTTAGAATTATTGTCATCGTTTATTAATAGAAATGTAGAATCATTTAATGAATGAAAATCCTTAAGGTCATAAACCAAACTCGATTGTGAATATCCCACAAATGGGAGAATTAATAAAAAAGATAATTGGATTATAAGCTTCATAATAAAATAGGGGCTGATGCCCCTTGGTTATAGAATTAATATTTTATATATCATTTATACTATTAGTTATCACACCAACCTACGTCTGATCCGAAATCTGAGCAGCAGTCGATCCAGAATTGATCATCACCACAAGTTACGGTGCCTTTACAGTCACCATTGACTTTCCAAATAAGGCGGTCAACTCTACATTCTTCAACATTTAATACTGATGTTGCTAAAGAAGATGGTAGTGTAGTTATCAATAATGCTAAAAAAATTGAAGCAGAATATAATAGTTGTTTAAACATAAATAACGGATTAGTTAATGTTTGCAATAATGAAAAAAAAATTCTATTAAATGCAAATTAATTCTAATATATGAGATAATAAGATTATCAATTCCTAAACGTATTCTTCTCGATGAGTTCACGGGCGCTATTTAAAGCAGATTCAGAGATTTGTGAACCACTCATCAGGCTGGCAATTTCATGGATGTGTTCTTCATCAGAAAGTGGAATGATTCGCGTTACCGTACGTTCTCCTTCTTCGGCTTTGGCCACTTTGTAGTGCTTGTGTGCCTGACTCGCAATTTGCGGCTGGTGCGTGATAGCCACAATTTGACAATGACTGGAAAGCTTGCGCATGGAAGTACCCACTTTCTCGGAAATCTCCCCGCTGATTCCCGTATCAATCTCATCAAAAATCATAACGGGTAAGCTGTGTTCTTTAGCCAGAATAGTTTTAAGGGCCAGCATTACACGACTAATTTCTCCACCTGAAGCGATTTTGGCCAACGGTTTGGGTTCTTCCCCTTTGTTGGTTGAAATAAACATCTGAACATCATCGCAGCCGCTTTCGGTGCAGTCTATATATTGGCCCTCCACTTCAATCCAGCCATTGTCAGATAGCAGCCAATCAACCCGAACATCCAGCTTAGAATGTGGAATACCTACCTTGGCTAACTCTATTTGAATCTGAGCAGCCAATTTCTCCCCAATTTTCTGCCTGATTTTGTGAAGTTGAATGGCCTTTGCTTTCAATTTTTTAGCTTGATCACTGACTTTCAGCTCCAGCTTCTCAATTTCCAAATCGAAGTTATCAGCCAGCGAAAGTTCACGCTGAATTTCATGGAGATATTTAATCAATTCCGGCAGGTCACGCATGTATTTCTTCTGGAGACGGTTCAAGTCAGCCTGCCGCTGGCGTAGTTCTTCCAGTCGGTTTGGGTTGAATTCGATGCTATTTTGATATCGTTCTGCAAACGCGATGGCTTCGTTTACGCTCACACGAGCTGCGTTAATTTCCGACAGATAATTTTTAAACTCCGGCTCAATATGCGTCAGATCTTCCAGATTTAATTTCAGAAAATTCAGTAGCTGGATGATATTGGAATCGTCTGCATCATCCATTTCGGCGATAGCGGCGGCTTTTTGGTCCAGCACTTCAGCATTGTCCAAAAGGTTCATTTCAGCTTTCAGTTCTTCTATATTCAATTCGCCAAGCTTGGCTTCTTCCAGTTCCTTCACCTGAAAGCGATACAATTCCGTTTTTTCCTGTAGCTCATGCTCCCGTTTTCTTAGCAATCGGAGTTCTTTTTGGAGCTCTGTCATTGCTCGATATTCCATCCGGTAACTTTTCAGAATGGGATCTACCTCACCAAAACCATCAATCACGGCCAGGTGATTTTCTTCCTTCAACAAAAGCTGATGATCGTGTTGCCCGTGAAGATCTACCAGTAAATCGCCCGCCGCTTTTAGCACGCTTATGTTTACCGGTGTATCATTGATAAAAGCTCGACTTCCGGTAGTGCGAATTTCTCTGCGCAGAATCAGAAACTCATTGAATTCCACCTCATTTTCTTCGAGTAGTGCTTTCAGTTCGGCATCATCCCCAACATGAATCGTAGCCTCAGAAATGGCTTTGTCGGTACCCTGACGTATTACATCCGTATCCGCGCGCTCTCCTAAAATCATATTTAGCGCGCCAATAATAATCGACTTACCCGCGCCCGTTTGACCGGTCAAAATATTAAGGCCCTTCTCGAATTCCACTTCCAGCTCATCAATCAGCGCAAAGTCTTTTATGTACAGAGATTTTATCATGGAAGTATAATTTAATATGTTAAGCAGTAAAGGTTAGAATTTTAAATGTTAAATGGTTTGTTAGAATGAAAAATTCAAAATTCAAAATTACCGAAGCCCTTTACTGGTAGTTTTAACAATGGATGACAAAATTTTTATCAACTCATTTGAACCATCAAGATACATATCTAAATCAATATTCGTTAAATCACTTTCATTCAATAAACGTAGCCAATAATGTGTTTCTCTTGCTTCTTTGAGTGAGATTGAAAGTTTTGATAAAAAATCTTTACGGGATTGACCAGCAATAGCCTCTTCAATATTTGCACCGATACTTGTTGCCGATCTTAAAAGTTGATTTGAGATAATATATTCACGTTCTACTTGAAGACTTTTATAAAGTGAGATGATAAGGAGCGAAAATGCAAAGCTCTTATTTTGTATAATATTGTTTTTCATGATTAACGTATTTTAAATTTTTCATTTTTCATTTTGAATTCTATAGTTAGAGCGATGAAATGCGAATTGCTTACAAAAAACATCGAAGGTAAAATAAACGGGGAATCTGTGTAACTTAGAGGTATGGAAAAAAAAGCAGGAAAAGACCGACAGAGCACGATCTACGAACACACCGTTCCGGAAGGCCAGCAAACCGAAATCAGGCTAGACAAATACATTACTTCCTTTGTGGAAAATGCTTCGCGCACCAAAGTTCAGCAAGCCATTAAAGCCGGCCAGGTTCAGGTAAATGGTAAAAACGAGAAATCATCGTACATCATGGAACCGGGGGATGAGATTTTCATTGAGTTGCCCAAGCCGCCACCGCCAGAGGCGAAGCCGGAAGAAATGGATCTGGATATTGTATTTGAAGACGATGATATCATCATAGTAAATAAGAAAGCCGGACGAGTGGTACATCCTGCGTACGCAAATTGGACAGGTACCTTGGTGAATGGGTTGATGCATCACGTAGATCAGTTGGCCGGCGATGGTGAGGCTGAGAACCTGCGCCCGGGCATTGTGCATCGCTTGGATAAAGATACCAGTGGTTTATTAGTAGTAGCCAAAAATGATGAGACGTTGGCAAAGCTCAGTGCATTATTTCAGGTAAAGGATATTGAGCGCACCTATTGGGCCATTGTGTGGGGAACACCGGAAGAAGAAGGAAC
This sequence comes from Gracilimonas sp., assembly GCA_041689895.1. Taxonomy (GTDB): domain Bacteria; phylum Bacteroidota; class Rhodothermia; order Balneolales; family Balneolaceae; genus Gracilimonas. The sequence goes on from JBDNFJ010000264.1 coordinate 6,064, forward strand.
TATTGAAGGCGATATCGGACGTTCGAGAAAAGACCGAAAGTTGATGACCGTAAAGCCCGCCGGGAAAGGGAAATCTGCGGTTACTCATTACAAAGTACTCGAATATTTTGATTACCTGAGCTTGGTGGAAGTGAAATTGGAAACGGGAAGAACGCATCAAATCAGAGTGCATTTTGCGAATAAAGGGCATCATGTATTTGGGGATCCAACCTATGGCGGAACTTCGGTGCGTTATGGTCCAAATACCGGTTCTCGGAAATCAATGTTTCATAATTTAATCACCGTGTTAGACCGCCAAGCACTTCACGCCAAAACGCTGGGATTTCAGCATCCAACCACGGGAGAAATGGTACAGTTTGATTCCGAACTTCCGGATGATTTTCAGCATGTGCTCACTATGCTGAGAGAAAATTGCAAACAGGAATATTGAGAGCTCAAAACAGATTTAGGTTGAATGGAGTCTGTCAAGAAAACGAGTTTTTACGAATCCTCAGATTCAAAAATAGTTTGATGAATTTTTTTAGCCGATTCTAAAAGTATATCATCAGCCAATACCATATTTAGAATACGTTTTTCTTTACTGAAGGAAATAAGATCGAGGGTTGTGTTATCCAGCGCATTAAATATTCGGTTGGACAATTCGTTAGCGGCGGTTATAGAGCAGCCGATGAGACTGATTAATCCCTTTTTCCGTTCCACTGAAACGTGACCAACTTCAATCAAGGCCTGAGAAAGTTCATCCAATAGTGTAGCGTTTGAAAGCGCAATGGTGACTGATGCCTCGGTTGTATTTACCGTATCTACGGCCAAGCGGTAGTTCTCCAACACCGAAAATACTTTGGTTAAAAAGGAGTAGCCCATTACGGTTTCATAAGCGCTGACGGTGACGGTTGCCATATCTGATTTGAAAGTCATAGCCAGTACGCCAGAATTATGATGGGAAGTTCGGATGATTTTGGTACCCGCTTCTTCCGGGTTAAACATATTTTTGACAAGTACCGGAATGTTCTTTTCCTGTGCAGGTTTTAGCGTAGATGGATGCAATACTTTAGCGCCAAAATAGGCCAATTCGGTAGCATCCAAATAGCTCATTTCGGCAAGTGGTTTGGCTTGAGGAATGTAGCGAGGATCGCTGGTATAAATGCCGCTCACGTCCGTCCAAATCTCGATGGAAGTGGCTCCCACAGCATTACCGATAAGGCTGGCGGTATAGTCGGAGCCTTCAAAGCCAAGCGTGGTAAGCGTTTTGTTGGGTGCCTCTCCATAAAACCCACCGATGATAGGTGTGAAGCCGCTTTCGAGTACCGTTTCTAAGGAGCCGCAACGCTGGGTAATCTGGAATAAATTGGGATTTGCCTTTCCATATTCGGCATCGGTTTTAATCAACTTTCGTGCTTCAATATGCTGAGTCATTAAGTCCAGCGCCAACCCACATTGCGCTAACAGGTAGGATGAAATTTTTTCGCCCGTACTGCAAATAGCATCGTTCATTTGAGGAGAAAGTGAACCCTGGCGGTCCGTATAAAGCAGTAGTTTATTGAGCTTTCGAATCTTGGAATCGGTGTTTTTAAAGCAGCTTTCTTGGATGAGTTTATTTTTGGCATGTTTGTTTTCATCCAAGAAATCTTGAACTATACGATTATGACGTTCTTGGATGGAAGCAGCAATTTCCTGCGCCTTTTCAAGCTCACCGTTAGCTGCAAGCTGTCCAGCTTCCACCAGCTGACGAGTAGTGCGTGCCGTGGCTGAAACCACTACCACCGGATATTCATAAGCACGGATGATTTCCAGCACCTGCTTCCATGTTTGATGATCGGCCATGGAGGTGCCGCCAAATTTAAGTACGTTGATTTGCATAAG
>JBDNFJ010000265.1:0-2351 GCA_041689895.1 Gracilimonas sp.
AGCAGATGCACGAGCATCTACTCGACAGGCCCGGAAAAGAAATTACTTGGCAGCATATTCTCGAAATGGATATGAATGCGGGAATGTCGATGCCTTCCCACAAAATGAACAATCACTGAGGTTATTCATGAATTACCCAATATTATTCGGGATTGCACTCTGGGTATTGAGTGTAACACCTGCACAGGCACAGGTTTGGAACGTAGCTCCAGAGAGCGAACTTAGCTCTATTTCTGAAGCCATTCAGCAGGCTGCTCCGTATGATACCATTCGCATTCAAAAAGGGCTATATTTGGAGCATGATATCCTGATTGATAAACCTTTAACCGTGATGGGTGAAAATAGCCCTATAATTGATGGTGACCGAAAAGGCTTTATTTTCATTATTAAAGCTGATGACGTAACCTTGAAAGGGGTTGAGGTGAGGCATGCCAGTACCAGCTTTATGGAAGATTATGCAGGCATTCTGATAGAAAAAACAAAAAATACCGTCATCGAAAATGTCCGGTTAACCGATAATTTTTTTGGAATTTATTTGGCTGAATCCGAAAATGCTATCATCCGAAATAATCACATTACAGCCTCCGGTAAAAGGGAAACATCATCGGGTAATGGAATCCATATTTGGTATAGTAAAGGGACAACTATTACCGATAATTATGTAAGCGGCCACCGAGATGGATTATATTTTGAGTTTGTGAAAGGCGCAACCATCCGAGGTAACAAAAGCGAAAATAATATTCGCTATGGCATACATTTTATGTATTCCGATAACTGCAGCTACATCGGTAATATCTTCCGCAATAATGGGGGAGGAGTGGCGGTGATGTACACCCAAAATGTTCGGATTTACGATAATCATTTTGAGGATAATTGGGGATCATCGGCGTATGGGATGCTGCTCAAGGAAATCAACAGAAGCGAGATAAAGGGAAATACCTTCTCCAATAATTCTGTTGGGCTTCATATAGAAGCCTCCAGCCGCAATCAGATAGAAAATAATACCTTCTTACAAAATGGTTGGGCTATCAAACTGATGGCCAATTCTACGGATAACGTATTTAAAGGCAATAATTTTCTAAGCAACAGCTTCGAGATTGCCACCAACAGTCAACAGAATTTTAACACATTTGAGGGAAATTACTGGAGTCAATACGAAGGCTATGATCTGGATAGAGACGGAATAGGGGATGTGCCTCATCATCCGGTTCGGCTATTTAGTATTTTAGTGGAGCGCCAGCCGCAATCGTTAATCATGCTCAGGAGTTTCCTAATCGATATTTTGGATGCAGCAGAAAAATTTATGCCGGTTTTAACCCCCGAAGCATTATTTGACCCAAAACCACTAATGTCAAAAGCGTTATGATCAACATAAAAGGATTGAAAAAAAAGTTTGGCACGCTCACCGTGTTAGACAATCTGGAGCTGAAATTACCCAGAGGACAGGCAACCGGAATTGTTGGACCGAACGGCTCAGGTAAAACTACCACGATTAAAACCATTTTAGGCCTGGTAAAGCCTGATTCAGGGCAAATTTATATTGATGACGAGCTGGTTAATGGGACCTGGGAGTATCGCGAGAAAATTGGGTATATGCCGCAAATAGCACGATATCCCGAAAACATGACGGTAAATGAACTCTTTAAATTCATAAAGCAAATAAGGGGAGAAGAGGATTCGGTTGAAGTTGAATTTATTAAACACTTTGGGCTTGAGGCCGAACTAAACAAACGCATGCGCACGCTTTCAGGTGGAAACCGACAAAAGGTAGGCGCCGTTTTAGCCATGATGTTTGACCCTGAAATTCTCATTTTTGATGAACCCACTGCCGGACTCGATCCACGCTCCAGTATACAATTCAAAAGGCTGGTAAATAGCCAGAAGCAAGCCGGAAAAACCATCCTTTTGACCACACACATTATGAGTGAGATTGAAGAGTTGGCCGACCATCTGGTATTTGTTGTAGAAGGCAAAATTAGATACGATGGTCCGATGGAAGAACTTATTCATCAACAAAAAGAACAACGGCTTGAAGGCGCAATCGCAAAACTTATGGAGGAAACGGTCGCATGAAAACGCTAACTATTTTAAAATATCAGTGGAAAGACCTCCTCAGAGGAAAGTGGATTATAGGCTATGCGCTTATTTATTTACTGATCTCGGATGCCATGATTCGTTTTGGTGGAGCCGGCCCAAAAGCATTGCTTAGTATCTCAAATATTATGCTGCTGCTTATTCCTTTGATTGGCATGATTTATGGCGCATTATACTTATATCAATCCAGAGAATTTACGGAGCTTTTAATGGCTCAACCCATAAATCGTAAAAGCATTTTCTGGGGTTTATACGGC
>JBDNFJ010000266.1:0-3098 GCA_041689895.1 Gracilimonas sp.
ATTTCAGCGGCTGCTCGAGTGGTTGTGCCTGCTACAAAGTGCTCTATTAACCGGCTTTGTTGGCGAGGTGCTAATCGACTTTTACGTGTGTACATAGTAACTAATTTAGTGCCTTATTCAGGTATTAGCTACTTCAGCCCCAAATTATTAAGATGATAGATATAAGACGTAAGATTTGTTCATGCCTGAATAGCATTGACCGTTTTCCCTCGTTACGAACGTCTCGTGATGAGAGCTAATTAGTCTATCCCCAACCAGCGCGTTCTCAATTTTGACCCTTGGGCGTTGGCTGATATTCAGATTCCTGCTTTCGCAGGAATGACATCTGGGTGGGGTAAAACAAAGTGGTGTTTCTTACCCTTTTCATTTGAATCTTAATCCCATAAATCATGGTTCGAACGATGAAATGCGGAAAGCTGAACCACCCGTAACCTCGCACTTGATGCGAGGTCTTTTTTAAGCGCTGGTTGCTTTAATCGAGGAGATATCGCATCGGCGTTTCGCTCCGCTACACTTGTGCGATATGACGGCTGAGAACTGATTACTGATAGCTACCAGCTTCCAGCTTCCAGTGAGAAATCGCGGAAGGTGTTCGTGATAAGAAGAAGTAGAAGCTGGAGCTTCTCTGAATGCGTTACGAAGCCGGAGCTTCGTAACGAGACAATAAAGCTGACAGCTTTCTTCCTACTTCATCAAAAGCATTTTACGCGTTAGCTGTTCTCCCAATCCGGTTGAGAGGCGGTAAATGTAAACGCCACTCGAAAAGTTTTTGGCATCGAAGGTAATGTGATGGGCTCCCGCTGACTCCTTTTCATTATTTACCAACACGGCAATTTCTCTTCCCAGCATATCATAAACCGTAAGTTTAACCGAGGTGTTAGCGGATAAATGGTACCCAATAATCGTTGACGGATTGAAAGGATTCGGGTAATTCTGCTCCAGTTTTACTTCGTTAGGTACGGCGATATTCTCTTCCACAGAGCTCAACATCTCAATTGTTTGATTGGTGTTTTCTTCGCCTTTGGTATTAGTCTCGGTGAATTCCCAGCTAAAGTCACTATAGCTGGTTCCGCTTCCCATTAAAGAAAGAGAGCTACCCACCGGACTGGTTCCTGATTGTTCAATGCCAATATCTGTGCTTTCTACTCCTTGTGCCGGTCCGTCAGATGCGGTTAAGATGCCTTCATAGGAAAGGAATTGGATAATATCTCCGCCAATATCCAGACTCATGCCGTCCGGAGAACCATTTTGGAGACCGTTTGCAGGCAGGTCCACGTAATAAAATGAAACACCATTTACAGAACCACCTTTAACAAAATCAGTGCCGGAATAGCTGGCATACGAAGAACCATTACTTCCATTGTACAAAGTAAGCGTGACATCGGTTAAATCTGCAAATTCTGCATTCACCACCAACTCCACAAACTCGCCCTCATCACCACCGTCATTATCGTAATGAAATTCATTAATCCAGGCGGTTGATGGGGCCGTTCCATCATTATCCCGAATAGTTAAAGTAGCTGAATCAGCACTGCTAATCACTGCACCGGCCGGACCATTCACATTTTGAAGCTTGAGTTGGACGGTCTCTTCCGCTTCTTCCAACTCGTCATCAATAATAGTTATGGTGATAGACTGACGGTCTAACGAACCCGCTGGGAAGGTGAGCGTTTGTGTGTTGATAGTTTCAAAATCATCTCCGGGAGTTGCAGTTCCTCCTGTGTAAATAACATCAACCGTGGTAGCCGTATCCGGATTTGGGTTTGTGATGGAAACCTCTACTTGCAGTGTCCCCTGACCTTCGTCAAAAGTGAGTAGCGGAGCAGCAAATTGTACGTTGGTTGCACCAATTGCACCTTTAAAATAAGCACGATTTACTAAAGTTGGATCGATCACAAATGGGTTTACTTCGTTGCCTGCGATGGCGGCGATAGCGCAAGTCCGAGTATATTCTTGGGTTGAAACGCTATCCAGCTTGTTCCATGCTCGCAAGTAGTCTTTTTGAACTTCAAAAAAGATAGGATCTGCAGCATCCGCTTCGCTTTTATACATGGTGTAGAAATAGAACATGCCGCGGGCTACATCTCCTTTTACTGCCTCGCGAGGTTCCCAGCTACCGCTAAAGTTCACATTTGGGTGTGAACCTCGGCTCTCACTGTATGCATCAATAGAATCGGCAACGGGAACGCTTACAGAAGTACCGTATCTCCACCAGCCATTGGTTTCATTATCGGGAATCTCGGCGAAAGGATTATTACTTCGTGAGCTGTTGGCACCTGCATTGGCCGGGTGAAGAGCATGCAGATCAGAACGAGCGGGCTCGTTGGAGGTGCCTCGGCTTTGAGGCCACGTATGTTCTGCATTAACGCCCTTATGGGAGGCATCGGTACTGGGATCCTTTGTGGGGTCTAAGGTAATAGTGAAGCCGGTATAAATTCCCGATACTTTTCCATCGTGATTGTCAATTTGCGAATACATGATATCGCGGGCGGGATCGTAGCTGATGTTATCCGTTTTTCCATATTTTTGCACCAAAGAATCAAGCAGGGTTTGTCCTTTTAAAGTGGGAAAAATAGGAGTGCCCTGAGTAGGGCAACTTTGTGAATATGCGGTGGTAGATACAAAGAGCGCATATATAAAACATATAGATAGTACTCTCTTATAAAGAGTTTGAGAAATTGCCATGCCTTGCCTTCCTAAATTAATTGCCTTTATTTAAAAGTGGTGACAGCTCAATTTACGGTCGGCCGGTGGAAGCTCCTCTGTCCATATTACAGAAAATTACACATAACATAAATATAGAGGTATTTATTGGAAAGCGAGAATAACATTTGTAAACAGAGTTATAAAAAATTTGTTATACAAAGTCAGTCTTTAATTTATGCTCTGTGTTTTTTGGGGGGAATGGCAGCGTGTTATTTATCTCACCTTACAGCGTCTAAAAGACTTTCCCGCAAGAAAGTGATTCCTGCGTACCTGTCCCAACAAGCCGGTTGGTGAGGCAGGAATCTGAATATATTTAAACGTGCAGGATCCAAATCCTATTCACCAATCTCAATCTAAAAAGTTATTCTTAAAAATTAAATAATGCATAAGCG
>JBDNFJ010000267.1:0-5461 GCA_041689895.1 Gracilimonas sp.
GCAATATCTCGCTGCTTAATCGAGAAATCCTGACCAACCTGAATATAACCCTCTTCCCCATCTACCACCTTAATAGTTGGTGTGGCTAATACTTTACCCAGATTGTCTGCCTCGAAAGCACTAAACAATGCTTGTACACTAATTCCCGGGCCAAACTCACCCAGATTTACCAGCGCATTAAATGCATTTTGCGAAACACTTGCTGCATTGAATGAATTAACCGCTACAAATTGGTCGCCAAAAGAAGTAGATGGAATAGATTCGTTGCTCTTTCCGCTTACAAAGTCGCTGATATTTGCCGGAATGTTATTGGTAAGGGTTGACCAATCAATTCCAATTTCCCGCAAAGCTCGCTTATTACCTTCAAAAAAGGTGGCATTAATCCTAACTTCGCGCGTATTGGTAGTAGCTACTACCGTAGTTTGGGGCTGTCCTTGTCCCCCACCTGATGATGACTTTGCCGTAGTTGTGGCTTTAGGCTCAGGCACCGTAATTTCATAATAATCATCGTACTCTTTCAGCTGAAGGTTCTGAAAGCGCATGATGTAGTTCAGCGCATCTTTCCAGTGCATAGGGGGTAAAGTAACGCCGATAGGACCGCTATAAGCAGACTTATCTACAATAAATTTATTCTCATACTCCTGTGCAAAAGTATTAATAATCTGAATCGCTTCATTGTAGGTAGTGCTTTTGTTAAAGGTAACGATCTCATCCGGATTGGTATATTCCCGGAGTGGATCTATAATTTGAGCAGAAACCAGCCATGGATTTGCTAAAATAGTTACCAAGCTGAGTGTGATAATGGATAACAGTCCTGATTTGTAGAAGTATGCTTTCATGGGTTTCATCGCTCTATCTCCAAGGTAACTAATTCCTTAATGCCACCTTTATTTAGGTTAAAGGTAGCGGATTTACTTTTGAGGTCTATCGTTTCTAATTTCCCTAAATATACTTTATCTCCCATTCTAAGAGATAGCACATTGCCGCCCTGATCTACTAAAAATATTCGTGATCCTGTTAAGCCAATCAACCTGCTGCTTTCAGCATTTATGAGATTATCAACATTTGGCGGCACGCTGCTTTGTATAAGCGGGAAAAATGGATTATAGGTTGAAATACCTTCATTCAAGGTAAGTTTGCTTGAATACGTTGGGCCATCCTGAATGGGAATTCTTTCGTAGTAGCTTTGCACCACAAAGCCGAAGGTAATCTCGTCTAAGGTGCTGTCTCCAACCGTGGGCGGCGTTAAGCTTAAGCCGGTTATCTTATTCAAAAGTTGACTATTCTCAATTTTATTTATGAAATTCATCACGTTTGCAAATGTGCCGTAACCGTTAATATCAGACTGCATAATCCCATATTGATCTTCAGCCGTAGAGTCTGTAAAAACATAATCAAAATAAACCTTAGAGCTCGTACTGCTATTACTAATGTAATTCAGATAATCGTACACGTCATCAGGATTAGGGCCTTTAAACAGCGATTTATCGTAATTCTCTATAATTGATAATGCACTCTCATAGCGTTCATTCAATTCAGGAAAGGCATTGCTCGTAGCTTTTTTGCTATTGAAATCTTTTTGCTTCTCATTATAGGAAGTCTGCAACACATCGAGTTCTGCCACCTGAATAAATTGGATGTAAGCAAAAGCACCGCCCACAAACAAAAAGAGCGTCACTAACAAAATTATGGTATTTCGTACTGCGTATGACAATGTTATTCCTGAATTAAATCTTTTATGCCTTGTACACTTTTGGGCGTATATATATTCTCATCTTCAAAAAAGTCTTTAACCAAATATCGGAACTCAAATACCTCTTGTTCTCTAATTTCGCGGGAGGATACATTAAGTAAGGTTGCTTTGTTGAAAACATTAGCCAATTCCGGAATACGGCTGCGATAAATTGCAATCCCACTTAATTCAACATTTCCTTCTTTAGCTTGAGACATGGAAGTAAGCCAAATGGAATTTACGTCTTCAATTCCTGAATTTAACTGATCAAGATTGGTTGACCATCGTAACGTCCCTTCATTTAATTCGCTCAAAAGCTCCAGTTTTGATTGAATCTGGGTCAGCTCATTACTGATTTGGTTATACCTTTGAACCGTGGGTTCCAGTGAGCGGATTTGAGCACTCAGGGTGCTAACTTCGGTTCCCAGCTGATCAATTTTTTGCGCATTTTGTGTATAAAAGTAATTGGAGATAATGGGGGTAAGAAGTATAAAAAGCAAAAGCAGGAATCCGTGCCACTGTAACTTAAATATCTTTTGGCGATCGCTTACATAAGCCGGTAAAAGCGATATTTTTGGAAATAATTCTTTTTTGTATCCGGAGGCCGCCCATGCAACTCCAATGGCCGTAGTAAAAGCCGGTATCGAGGATTTCTTGATTTCCTCAGACTCAAATACCTCTTCAGAAAATTCAAATTCCGAAACTTCAACATCCTGAAAACGCTCTTCAAAAAACTCTAAAGCCACTTCACCCAGCGAGTTGTTGCATATAATAAGACGATCCAGATTCGGTACTTCCCCAGTATCAAGTTGGAAAAGAATCTTACTGAAAATAGTGTTCAGGAATTTGGGATTTTTAATGCCTTCGGTAATAATTGGAGATACAATCCAAAGCTGGTTTCCTTTTAGGAACAATATGCGGCTTGTGGTTTCCCCTAATTGAACCACTCCGGTTATAGAATTAGTCTCCAGTTCATAATTTGAACGGATAAGCCCCAGTAAAACAATTTCATCCGGCAATACCTCATGTATAAATAACTTACCGCGATATATGTCTCGGGTTCGGTTTAAAAGCGTTAGAAGGTCGGGCTCATCATCAATAGAGGTTAGTAACAGGGCTCCATCATCTCTAACCGAATAGGAATAGTAATCCTCCCCTTTCGAAACTCCATGCAGTGTCTCCAATCTATCATTTACTATAATCTGAAGATCTTTTCTCTTTGTTTCAGAGAAATCGACATCTTTGAGGATTTGGAAAATAGTTTGACCAGCAGGAATACTAACACCGAGATCCACTCTTTTGGTGCTTGTTGAACTCAGGATATTATAAAGTAGCAGCTCGTTTGATGCCGGGGTCTCCGACTCATCAATCATGTCGGTATCTACAATTTCTTCGGACGATTCAAGATCATCAAAGTCGAGATCATCCAAATCATCTTCAAAATTCTCGAGATCAAGCCCCCCCTCATCGTCTTCATCTCCATCTCCATCTGCGTTGCTAACATCTATCCCAAATATTACATCTTCGTCATCAAGGCTATCATCAATAGTATCAAAAATATCTTCTTCGTGCAGCTCTTCGTGGGGCTTCTCTTTCTTTTTTAATCCCTCAACCAAACGGACTTTATCGAGGCTTAACAGCGATACTTTGCCACCAGCCACCCTAATTTTGGCCACTTTGAGCGAATCGCCTTCGATAACTATACCGGTATATATATTATTTCCGATCATATAAATAGCAATTAGTAGTTAATTTCGCTTAAAAGTTGAATCATTTTGGTTTTATTGTTGGCGTAATTAACAGCACTTTCTTTAGAAATAATCCCCTCGGTATATAACCTTTTAAGATCTTGTTCCATAGTATTCATGCCTTTTTCGGCGCCTTCCATCAGCATTTGGTAAATCTCACCTATATTATTATTCCTTATCGCCGCGCGAACCGAGGAGTTAACTAATAAAGTTTCTTTGGCCATTACGCGCTTCCCATCAAGGCTTGGAATGAGTTTTTGGCTGACCACGCAGGTCAAAACATCAGCCAGGCGGGTTCTCACCCGGTTTTGTTCTTCGGTGGGAACTTCACCCAAAATACGCTCAATACTTTCCATTGCGGATGAGGTATGAAGGGTGCTGAATGTCTTGTGACCAGAGTCGGTAATTTCTAAGGCCGTCATAATGGTTTCAGGATCTCTAAGCTCACCAATCACAATAATATCAGGATCCTGGCGAAGAGCCTGAATGGCTCCTTCTTTAAACGATTCTACGTCTCTGCCCACTTCACGATGACGCACAACCGATTTGATGGGTTGATGTATAAGTTCGACCGGAGAAGCTATAATTACGATATGAGAATCTACGGTGCGATTATTTGCATCTATAATGGTATCAAGAGTAGATGATTTACCGGAGCCGGTGATCCCCGTAATCAGCGTAAGCCCGTATTTATAATATTTGAGACTCAAAGCTTTGGCTACTTCCGTATGAACACCCAGATCTTTAAAAGGACGTATAGTATTGTCAATCTTTCGCATGTTCAGGGCTAAATGCTCCAGATCGAAGTACATATCTGCGCGAAAACGCTGCTTGGTCTCTTTATTAATATCGATGGAGTACGAGAAATCGAGATTCTTATCTCTGATTAGCTTTTCTCGCTGCATAGGAAGAATGATGTTATGCAATAACACGTTTGTTTGATCTACCGACAAGCCTTCTGGGGTTTTGGAAGGTTTTTTGTCGCCATAAATACGATACCATACTTGTCCATTGCAACCGGGTCCGCCTAAATCAATGTCTGAGGCTTCATTTTTCAGCATTTTTTTCAGCAAAGCATCTAAAACAACGGAGAGCTGTTCTTTGTGCTCAACAGGTAGATTATCAACTACCTTCCCCATTTTTATATGACGGTCGATACCCCTTGAGGTAGTCGGAACCTGCTCTATAACTGGTTGAACCAGTTTCTCTAATTCATTAATAATAGTTGCCGCCTCCATAATAAAGCCAAATCAATTTGTGATAACATATACATAGATAAACGTAAGAGCCATTTGTTACAAACAAATTCAAAAAAGTTTAATAAAAATATAAACTCGTATAAAATCTGCTGTTAAAAGCCATGTACAAATTTACCAGTTGGTATCGTTGAGTAACCGTTTTTTTAAGTTCAGCAATTGGACGTTCATGTTACTGATTTTCCTTTGCTGAATTTCGATGATATTTTTTGTGAAGATATTAAATAATTTTTCAGGTTTTTTTCTGAAGAAGTTAAGCGCTTCATACCGCTCATATCTCAGTAAAACACATTCGCCTTCGGATGTTACTTTAGCCATTCTATTGTTTTTACTAAACAGAAATGCTTCCCCTAAAAAATTACCTTCGCCTAATGTAGCCAACTGTATGTTATCCTTCCAAATACACACCTTTCCTTCCGCTACTAAATAAGCATAATTAACGTATTCCGATTCATTCAAAATAATTTCATCCGACAGAAATCGCTCTTCATCACCCAACTGCAAGAACTCCAAAACGTCTTCATAATGAAAGTTTTTTAAAAGTAATGGAGGTTCTTTAAGAAACTTCTTTATGTAGTCGGTCATCAGCTCATCGCCGGAATTTGTTTTTTCACTACTCATAGTAATAAACCCCTATGCTTGTTGTGGCTGGCACGTTAAAAGCAATATGTATTAAGTTAATATTCAATTTCAAGTATTACCTTATATTAATCTTCAATTGTTAC
>JBDNFJ010000268.1:0-6040 GCA_041689895.1 Gracilimonas sp.
ATCTCTGGATAGCAAATACGGAATTTGACGAAGCTATCAAATTTGATCCTTACAGTAATAAAATTGCCCAGCGCATATCTTTAGAAGAATTTCGTATTGCTTTGGACAAACTGGATGACGAAATCAAGGAAACCAAAGATCAGTTCCACTGCAACCAAATATTTCGCGATTATAATGGAGACCTATGTGTACTCATCCATAATATAACTGGCTGGCAGTTTTACCGACAAGTAATGGAAATGGTAATCCGAAGACAGGGTGATGGTGGGGTTATTAACTTAGATAAGAAGGAAATTTTAAGGCTTAAGTTGCAGAGCCCTCACTCCGTTCGAAAAATAAATGGTGAATATTGGGTGCAGGACAGCACCGATCAAACCACAAAAATATATGACCATAACTGGAAACTGGTTGGCTCTATTCCAACCGGAGGATTTGGGCGTGGAGTGGATTTCTCAGAAGAAGAAGGGATTGCCTACATTGGCATTTCCGCCACTCGAAAACGATATTTGCGGGTAATTCCTACGGGAGAAAAACACGACAATCGGATAATGGTAGTAGATATAAAAACCCGAGAAAAGATCGATGTTATTTCCATACCAAACATTGAGCAGTTGGACAATGTGTACATTCTGAATAAAAAAATAAAAGCTTCTTTTGAAGGCTTAAATGCTTTAAATGAATAAAATTCATTTGAATGGCAATACTCGAAATTATCGGTTTATATACGAGCCAAATCACTTGGGCCTCTGTTTTTCGACTACTCCAATAAAATATCTTTTGTGAAATGTGACGTTGGAAGACGTAAATTTTATTGTGGGGACGAGAAAAATTTTTAGAAACATCAGAAGCTGCTTGGCTTATAGAGATTTCTAAAACTCTTGATTTAAAAAACTACTGGCTATCAAGCTTCTTAGATATTGCAGAGCTATGGTTTACAAACTTATGCTTTTCAAAATAGTATTGCACGACTTCGAAAGCCTGAAGATACAATCATTAACTACTTCTTTCTGCAAGAGGAGCATCTGGAGCTTCTCAAGCGCTCTTGGATTGAGGTGATATCAGCATAAATTCGGTTTACTTGTTTTCTATAACCTCTCACTCGTTCCCCCCACAGCTTCCAGTTCATCTGATTTTTATACCGCATATACGTATTTTTTGAAAGTGAACGATAGGCTTCTTCATCTTTGAGATTAGAGATAATCCATTCGGCCACTTCTTCAGGGGTTGCGTTTGCACCCAATAGAAAACCGGTTTCTTTATGGAGTATCGCTTCCGGCACTCCACCTACTTTTGTACCAATGGCAGGCAAGCCAAAAGAAGCAGCCTCAATAAATGACATCCCCACGCACTCCGCTTTTGTCGGCATGATGAAAAAGGAAGCATCCGAATATAGCTGATACAACTGCGTTGCCTCCTCCTCGTTCTCCTTATCCAAAAAACCAAGCACTTTTACCTCTTCAGGTTGCTCGGCCAGTTCAGGATAGCATCCTACGATTTCCAGCTCCGTGTCCACCCCTTTTTTTAACAACTCTTTTAGCACTCGAACGGCAAACGGACCTCCTTTTTCTTCCCATCTCACCCCAACAAACAATAGTTTTAGGATTTTATCTTCTGTCCTATTTTCTATCAGTTTCTCGATTTCACGCTCACTCTGCTCCAAATCCAGGTTCGGCCCATAGGGAATCACCTCAATCTTTTTAGCAGGCACATCGTAATCTTTCATAGCAGAATCAGCCAGCCACTGCAAAGGCAGAATTAGTTTTGTGGCTTTTTCAAACGCAGCACGTTCTAAATAAGTAGCTTCCTGTATGCTTTTGGGATGTAAATCGCGATGACTTCCATACACTTCATTCAGCAAAGGAAAAGTAGCATCGGTAGTCAAATACAGAGGAATTTCACTTTTTAGGTGAGCCACTTCAGGACTCATCAACGAGGCCAACACCGCATCCGGCTTGGCAGCCTGTATCTTTGTATCTATAATAGCGGCCATCCGTTGGGCAAGCGCTAAGTCATACTGATATTTGTAGGTTTTACCGGAAAGGAAATTCAGCAGGCGCCCTTTAATTTTGGGTACTATTTTATACCTGGAATCAATTGGGCCGAAGGGAATCACCTGTTCAAAATGATGCTATAGCGCCCGATACATATAGTAATGGGTTCCGGAATACGCTTTTTTATCTAAAGGATTTTGTTTAGTGAGATAGCCGATCTTCATGTATTGCCGTTTATTTCTGCATGAACTTACAACACCTTCCAGATGAGTCGAGTTGCCATAACAACTGCAAGCGTAGCAAAACCCCACTGAAGATATTTTCGATTTATAATATGATTCAGGTAAGCCCCACCAAATCCTCCTATCAGTCCTCCTAAAGAAAGTGGGAGCGCTACTCCAAAATCAACATATCCCACGTTGAATTCGGTAATCCCGCTTATCGCACCCGGCTCAAGTGCCAATTGCACCCATCCGGTGCCTATCATCAGGGTCATAGCTAACTGGGAAACACTCACTGCTTTTCGAAAAGGTTGTTTATAAAATAGGTTCATGATGGGCACCATAATACCTCCCCCACCCACTCCGGCCAGAGCAGCTACTAAACCGCCCAAGCCACCCGTTATGGAGGTCTCTCTAAATCCCAGTGGTTTGAATTCACGCTCGTATTCATTTTCACGATCCTTGCCTCTCCGAAACATCATGAAAGCGGCGTAGAGTAACATAAAGCTAAAAAATAAGGCGAATTCCGTGCGGCTGTAGTAGGGAGATGTGATTACCTGTTTGCCTAAAAAAACTCCCACGGCTCCCATCAACCCCAACTTAAAGCCTTCGATCCAGAATATATTATGCTGCATCAGCTGACGTAGGGTACTTCCAAATGCAGCGATAAATGTACAAAACAAACCGGAAGCTACTGTCCAGAGTACCGGATTTTCAACTCCCGCATTTTCAAACAAGAAAAATAAAACCGGAGTAAAAATGATACCGCCGCCGATACCCATTAATCCTGCCAAGGTGCCCGCCGCCAAGCCAATAAGTAGAAGAATCAGAATTTGTATCAAAGCTCGATTTCCCCTCTTAAATACGTAACAGTCTGTCCTTTAATTTCCACTCGGTCGTCCTTTATAATACACGTTAGATGGCCACCTCTTTCTGAAATTTGTTGGGCTTTTAGCTCTTTTTTGCCAAGCCTTTTACTCCAATAAGGTGCACTTTTGGTGTGAGCCGAACCGGTAACAGGATCTTCATTTACACCCGACTGCGGGGCAAAAAATCGAGATACAAAATCTACGGTTTTTCCCGGTGCCGTTACAATTACGCCGCGGGCATCCACATCATACAATATCCTGAAATCAGGTTGTACATTTGCCACTTCCTCTTCCGATGAAAGCACAATCATATAATCATCCGATTTGTACACCTCATCGACTCGTTGAAGTCCCAGGGCTTGGAAAAGAACGGCCGGACCTTCTACCGCTTCCATTTCATCAGCGGGGAAATTCATCGATAAGGCACCTGCCGTTTTTGCAACCGTCAAAAGGCCGCTTCGGGTTTTAAAGATAATTTCATTTTTATTGTAATCCATTTCTTCAAAAAGCACATGAGCGGAGGCCAAGGTAGCATGACCACATAATTCTACTTCGGTTGTTGGGGTGAACCATCGGAGCCGATAGCCCTCTTCTTCTTTCGTAAAAAAGGCCGTTTCGGAAAGGTTATTTTCGGCGGCAATTTGCTGCATTATCGCATCTGGAAGCCACTCTTTGAGCGGAATCACGGCAGCGGGATTCCCCGCAAATAATTGCGAAGTAAAAGCATCTACTTGATAGATCGGGTTTTTCATGCGCTTTATTTCTACGATTCTTTTATTGAATGTAGGGGCAATTTAGGTAGATGTAAAATCGGATTATCCACGCATAAAAGTGGTTGGTATTCATGCTTTAAGATTCCTTCCTTCGCAGTAATAACGGTTTGATTGAAGTCTGGTTAGGTTCTCTCGCAGCCGGGAAGTCTATCCTCAAAACTTCGGTTAGTCACCTGATTTATAAGCTAAAATATGTTGGACAGATATGGGCTTATCTGTTACCTTTAGCGGCTGAGTTTTCTACTTAATTTTGTGGTGTATATAAAATTTCTTTTTACTGCATGCCTCCTTTTCATGTCAACGTTATCTACCGTAGCTCAGGTAATCTCTCAACGTGATTCCATCGATGTAACGGCCTCCCGAATTACCACCAGCATTTCTGAAAGTGGCAAAAATGTCTCGGTTATCACCCAAAAAGAAATTCAGGCACTGCCGGTGCAATCAGTGGATGATTTGCTCCGCAGTTTATCGGGCGTTAACATAAATGCTCGCCAAGGTTTTGGAGTTCAAGCCGATGTGGGTATACGTGGAAGTACCTTTTCCCAAGTTTTATTTCTGCTGGATAACACCCCTATCAACGATCCTTTGACAGCTCATTTTAATACCAATATTCCGGTTGCTCTTTCTGAGATTGCCCAAATTGAGCTGATTCGTGGCCCTGCAAGCACTTCTTACGGCGCCGATGCAGTAGGTGGTATTGTCCATATCAAAACTAAAACATACATGCGCAAAGAGATTGAAGGTAGCGACAAGCTAACGGTACGATCGAGCGCTAACATTTCTGCCGGACAGCATAACCTGAAAATATTGGATGCAACGGCCGGTGTTTCAAAAAAGAAGTTCAGATTTAGCACTTCTTTCAGAACCGCACAATCGGATGGAGAGCAGTTTAGCAATCCGGCTTTTGCGCAAGGTTTCTCCTCTTCTAAAACCTACAATTCCTATTTCGATATAACCAATGTATCGGCGGCGGCTTCAGTGAATTTTGCCAATTATTGGAGTTGGTTTGTTCGAACCGGCCTCGAAAAGCGGGATTTCAATGCGCAGTATTTTTATACCCGGAGCATCGCGGATGCCTCAACCGAACAAATCTCAAGCCGCTGGGCACTTTCATCACTCACACGCGAGCGCGGAAATCACCGTACTGAATTCAGTGCTTCGTTGCGAAACATGGACGACACTTTCGATTTTAATCCGGCTGTCTCTCCCGCAAATGTGCACCAAACCAATCTGTTATATGCCAACGCCTCTCATCAATACACGGTGGATTTCGACCGGCTTTCTGCCCTTTCCCCCACACTAAAACACATGCGAATTATGCTGGGTGCGCAGCTGATGGACAAGCACATTGAAAGCACCGACCGTGGAAATCATGCCACTACTTCTTGGGGATTGTATGGCATCCACAGCATGAGTTTTGATTTCGGGTTGAGCCTGACTTCCAGCCTGCGCCTGCAATTTAATCCTGTTTCTGAGCTCTCTTTTCTCCCTCAAATCAGCGCAGCTTACGCTATGGGTAATGTTGTGCTTCGTTCTTCCATCGGTCGTGCCCTTAGGGAAGGTGACTTCACCGAACGCTACGTATCACATCAGCTACGCAACCTTACGCCTGGCCGCAATATTGGCAATCCGTATTTACGCCCCGAAGAATCCACTTCTTTTGATGTAGGTTTGGATTGGTCTCCTAATAGCCACCTGTTTATTTCTCCCACGCTGTTTTATCGGACATCCACCAATCTCATTGATTATGTGCTAACTAATGCAAATGCTATTTCCAATGCTGATAATTTACAGCCCAATGAAACTTATTTCTACGCCTCCAATATTTCAGAAAGTGAGGTTTATGGCGTTGAATTTATTTCGGCTTTAACTCACAAAATCGGCTCACATAAAACGTTAAAAACGGAATTAGGCTACACGTATATAAAAACAACCACGCCAGGAAATACCGTCTCACGATATATTGCCAATCACCCTTCGCACCAGCTTCATCTAAATATGGCACTAAATATGCAGCGTGTTGCCCTTCACTCCCAATCTCAGTTCAATATGCGTTCGGAGCAAGCAGAAGCTCTCATTAATGCCGAAGTACCGAACCATTATTTCCTTACTAATCTGAAGATAAGCTATCGTCCCTTTGGGCCCAGTTTCCAGATATATACGCAAATCCAAAATTTAACCGACAC
>JBDNFJ010000269.1:0-3401 GCA_041689895.1 Gracilimonas sp.
GCGGAAGGGGGTTTCGATCCCTTTCATGTATATGAAATGCGGCAAGCTATTGAAGAGGGCTTTATTGTAGATGTACTTCAAAACTATACCACATTCAGTCGGTATTTCAAACTCATCAAAAGTGTGGATGATGATAAGGAATACGAAACGGGCAAAGCGGTTCGGGCATTAACTTCTTATGTAGATCTGCAGCCTCACGCCATCGAGACGAAATCGCGCATTATGCTCAATCACTTTATGGATACCACAGTAAATGCCATTCAAGGAAAAGCTAGGGCGATGCTGGTAACACGTTCCAGATTGCATACTGTTAAGTACTTTTTGATGTTTAAGAAAGTAATATTAGAAAAAGGATTGAGTTTTCGTCCAGTAGTAGCATTTTCTGGTACAGTAAAAGATCCCGATACAGGATTAGAACACACCGAAAATAGTCTCAATGATTTTGGGATGAGGATTAACATCCAAGATGCGTTTAAGCTGCCTGAGTATCGCATTTTAATTGTGGCAAATAAATTTCAAACGGGTTTTGATTGCCCACCGCTACACACCATGTACGTAGATAAAAAGCTATCTGGAGTTCAAGCGGTACAAACTCTTTCTCGCCTCAATAGAAAAATGAAAGGGAAATCAGGGGATGATACCGTAGTACTGGATTTTGTGAACGAAGCGATTGATATCCAGACGGCCTTTCAACCGTATTACAAGCAAACATCCTTGGTGGAAGAAACAGATCCCAATAAACTCTATGATATCGAAACAGAGTTGGAAGGTTTAGATGTTTATACCGATGCAGATATTGCAGATTATGCGGCTATTTTTTACGATATCACAAAGGCAAAGGAACTCCTACAGCCTGTATTAGATAGAGTAGTTGAGCAATGGCGAACCCATGAGGAAGAGCATAGAGAGGATTTTCGTTCTAAGCTCCAATCGTATATAAGACTATACTCTTACATCGCCCAGCTTATTGAGTTCGCCGATCCAGGATTGGAGAGGCTCTATGTGTTTGCCAGAAGCTTAAACCGCAAGCTACCTAAGCGTGAGGGCGCTGGACTTCCAAAAGAGATTTACGAAGAAGTAGATTTGGACAGTTTCCGCATCCAAAAGCGATACGAGGGTAGTATTAAGCTTGCAGATGAAGAAGGCTCTTTAGCAGGTATCTCGGCAACTACCGGCATCGTTCGAGAAGACGAAGTCGATTATCTCTCTAATATCATTGATACACTAAACGAGTCCTTTGGATTAGAGTTAGAAGAGCGAGATAAAATTAGGCTTAAGCAGATTGTAGAAGATGTTGAGGCAGATCAGTCTATAAAAGAAGTGATGTCTGGCAACAATACGATCAACAATAAAAGAAGTCATGTAAACAAGATTATAGATCAAAAAATCTTAGATCAAGTCAATGAATCACTATCACTCTACGAAAAACTTTCAGAAGCTCATGTAAGCGACACCATCAAAAGAAGATTATTCGAGAAGTTGCTGGGGAATGTGGGGTGATTTGTGTAGAGTTATTTGAACAGTATTTTTGGAGTGTAACCTAAACTCGGTCTAATGGGTTTATGCAATATTGGAGCTACGAGTTAAATCCAGTGGCAGCCGATTCCCAACGTTTTTAGAGTTTCAATAACCCACAAATATAAAACCCTACAAATACTTCTCTTTAATAATACCGATGTGGTGCAGCTCGTGCCCTGCAATAATAAATGGGATGGAGCGCACGGAAAATTCAACTCCGCCGGCCGTTCCTTTAAGTGAAATCATCTCTTTAGTCATATTCTGAAATAGGTGCGTGTTGGCGATGCGCACCGCAAGATATTCATTGGCCAGATTCTGGATTGTCCGACTATTGTAATTCGAGAATTTCACATAATCATCTTGATCCATCGAAGGAAGTGGGCTGGCATCGCGGCGCGAAAAAGCAAGGGCTCGATAGGCAAACACTCGTTCGGTTTCCATCATATGCCCGATGATCTGCTTTATCGTCCATTTACCTTCGCTATACGCATGAAAAGCCTTGTCGCCGGGTATGGAATTAATGAAGGTGTACACTTCATGCATTTGGGATTTTAGGATTTCTATGATATTACCTTTAGGAACATTAGAAATATAGTCGGCATAATCGTGCGCATATTCTGAACTTGACGGATACTCTTTATCCCAAACTGACATAGTAGTTCTCTATTGATTTATAAACATTGCCTATATACTTAATGTGTACATAAATGGCGAAATAAAAAACCCCGTATCTCAGTTAAGAAATACGGGGTTTGCACAATAGATGTGAGCTATTCTTATTCTACAGAATGACTTTTTATACTTATTTCAGCAGCTAATTCATCGTCCACCATAGTTTTTACGGTGTAAGCGTAGGTAACGCCATCGGCCGTGGTCCAGTTAGAGTAGATGGACACGGCTTGCTGCATCTGGCCAGTTTGAGGATTCATTTCAGAATAGCGACTGCGGGCCGGTAGCCCTGTTTTTTGATCCATCAAATAGGTAATGGTTACTCCATCGTACTTTGCACGAACAACGGCATAGCTGTTACCATCTACGGTTTCATCTCCGAGATAATCCGCTTTCACATCGTTCTTATGAAGCGCTACGGATAGATAATGGCGCTTCATTTCGTTGATGATGGGCTTTACCATTTGTGGAGGGAGAGGCCGCTCTTGGCCCATCATGCTCATAGTTCCACTTCCATTTTTAAAGCTCATTTGAACTTCGCCTTGTGCCGTGTTTAAGATTCGGTCTGAGGAGTATTCTTTATAGTTGATGGAAGAAGAAATTTCAATTTTTTGATCGCCCATAGGGGTTTTTTGGGTAATGGAGCCTTCCTCTTTTATGATGCCTACTTTGGTGCCAGATTTAATTAGGGCATTAGACATTTTCGTTAACCATTCTTTGCCTTTTACCGCATCACCTTCTACAACCGGCTCATCAGATTTGGGTTCCGGGATGGAAATATCAAGTTCATTTATGTTTCCATATTTCTGGAGCTGGTCGCCAATTTCCTTCTTGTTACCAACAACAAGAATCTGCATTTGGTCTGGTTTCAGATATTTTTTAGCCACTCGTTGTACATCTTGAATAGTAGTAGTTTTAATACCTTCCATCAGCTTATCGAAGGCGTCTTTAGGCAGCCCGTTGTACTCGTTACTAATGCGCTCATTTAAGATTTGAGACTTGCTATCGTAACGGAATACCAAGGAATTTAGAAATTGATCTTTGGTATTTTGGAGCTCCTCTTTGGTAATCGGCTCATTCTGAAGGCGCTTCACTTCTTTGATGATAGCATCGATAGCTTCCGATGTGGTAGCACTTTTAGTCATAGTGGTTAAACGGAAAGTGCCTGGATAATTAATGTTGGATCCATAGCTTCCGCCTACCGAGTAAGCCAA
>JBDNFJ010000270.1:0-1999 GCA_041689895.1 Gracilimonas sp.
ACTGTGCTCGTCTGTTTGATCTTTAATCACCATTAATAAAGGCTGTTGTGCGCTTACATCGAGCGATGTTTTAAAAATACGTCCGGATTTGTCGCAGCCTGAGCTCAGCAAAATCATCCCTATAAAAAGGCAGAGTAAAGAGGCCTTCCAGCTTACAAGAAATTTATTTTGGGTGATTGAACTCATTTTTTAAATAGCTTTATAGCTTTGCCCTTAGGATAAATATTTTTCAACACTCCTTTGATGGTTGATTCATCTTTCCTATTCACAATTTCATAAACAATGGTTTCATCAGATTCGTAGTACACTCGAAGATTCTGTCTTTTGAGCCTTTTATATGAAATAAGCCATTGCTCCATATCTCTCATAATTCCGGGGGCATCATATAATATGCCCTGCTGTATAGAACCATAGGGTGGTTTTTCTACGAAAAGGAAAATACTGGCTGGGGGCACTTCCTGGCTTTTTGGCTTCAGATTGTCCGGAATGGTTAGATATTGCTGATACAGCGAATCAATGGCTCCGTAGTTATTTAGGAAGTATCTATAATTCATAAAATAATGACGGTTTACCGCCAATTCCCGATCCAATTCTGGGCCAACAATGGCATAGGTATAGGGAATTCTGCTGTCAATGATCTCATAATAAGCCGCGAAGAAACCATTTGGTTGCGTTTCTGGAAGCATGCGGCTGATCTTGAAACCACCTTGTAAAACAAACAATCCAATGGATAAACCGAAAACTGTTGCTGGCATAAGATAGGGCGTAATCCTTTTGATTCCTTTCACCGCCCATTCCAGAAAAATAAAGATTGAATACAGTACCAATCCCGCAAAGATTGAAATCATAATCCCATAAAAGCTATTGAGCTGGTCGGGATCAATGTATAAATACAGATAATCAAAATACGGAGTATAGAGGTAGGCAATAATTGCAAATAGCACGAGAAATACGATCTCATCACTCACACGTTTCTTTTTCAGCACAAAGTACCGGATGGTATAAAGCAAAATTAGCACCAAAGCCATATATAGATATATTTGGCTAAGCTCTTCGATGGGGAATAATAGATTCGGTGCCAGAGTAAAAACCTGCGTATTGAATAACTGGCTTCTAAAAAAAGATGGTACGCTTATTCTATGGGCTACACAATACTGAACGTAGGGCAATAGTGTTAAAACATAGACCAAGATAATGTATCCCACATTTTTGCCAAAAATTTTAAAGAACCCTTTATGTGGAAGTGAAATCAATCCAACAATCATAAATGGAAGTAACACCATAAGCAGAACAAATATATCGCAAAGACCGGTAGCTGCAATGCCCATAAAAATATAAAACCAAGGAGTTTTACCCTTCGACCGAATATTTCGAAGGAAAAAAACCATTGTTGGTATAGCAAAACATAGCGCTACTGAAAGTGAGGTTAATTCAGACTGAAGTTCCATTGAAACAGGTAGAAAAGAAGCCGGAAAAACTCCAAAAAGCAGAGCTCCAAATAAAGCGGCGGCCGGATGCCTCCCTCTCGTAATATCTCGTATCACCCAAAAAATGATAATAGTTAGAAAAAAGCTAATGAGCGCTCCGATTGAATGCAGTATCATTTCGGGGCTGACCTGCGTGATGGTGCTAAAAAAGTGAATAATAGAATGCATGCCTTTGGGCGTAGGCGTTCCCGAAAAATAAGTTTGAAGGCTTAAGTTCTTGACAGCATCCAGCTCAAAATACCAAATGCGGCTAAAAGGTGAGGCATTTTCGATGGATGGAATGATGCGAAGGATAGCAGCCACAATGCCCGTTATAACCGCCAATATACTGTACGGATTTCGTATGGTTATATCCGGCTTCCTGAGAATCTTTTCTTTTATACGTTGATAAGTCAACCCTTTGAACTTCTCAATTAAGCGAACATGATTGGCTATTAACGTATGTTCAGCCGTATTGAAAATATCCGTAACGTGTTCTCCCTCCCACGAGCGTTTAAAGAAATTGTACAGCA
>JBDNFJ010000271.1:0-5422 GCA_041689895.1 Gracilimonas sp.
AGCGTGTAGGTGCTGATGGCAGAGGTAGCCACATTTATGACTTCCACATTTTGGTCGGGGAGAGCGTCAGAAAGTATATCATCTACCACTCGTGAAAAAGTACCATTAAATCCATACGGATAACCCGCCGCACTGGAGCCACCCATAGCAAATATCCGATATCCATTCTTAGGCTTCTTTTGCAGAAATACATCTTGAGATGGATTTGGTAACGTTTTAGTGTAGAAAAAATAGCGTGCAGTGAAGTTGGGATTTGGCATGTAATAGGAAGCGGTGGGAATCTTGGGGTCGATGAATAATTCCGTATTTCCCAGATAATTCACGCTTCGGAGCGCTATCTCCAGAATCACAAAGAAAAGGATGGGGATCGAAAGTGTGATGGTGTAGAATAAAACCTTCTTTTTAAGAGGAAGCGGCTCGGCGATTTCATCTATATAAGCCTGAACATCCGAAGCATCGAGATTCAGGGTATCAGCAATTTCAGCGGCACTTTTTGAAGAATGATGCTTCTTTATATAGTTCTTAGCTTTATTACTGAGTGTCATGCTTATTTG
Organism: Gracilimonas sp.; assembly: GCA_041689895.1. GTDB lineage: Bacteria > Bacteroidota > Rhodothermia > Balneolales > Balneolaceae > Gracilimonas. The sequence goes on from JBDNFJ010000271.1 coordinate 555, forward strand.
GATATGATCCAAGCTGTTTCTTCGACACCGGCCTGACTATTTTCGTAGCGGGCAAGTACAAAAAGGAAATCTGAAAGTCGGTTTATAAACTTAATAGCCACTTCTGAGATGTCTTCTTCGTGTCGGCATTCAACCGTAATACGTTCAGCGCGGCGGCATACTGTTCGGGCAAAATGAAGGGTACTTCCTGTTGGGCCGCCTCCCGGTAGAATGAAGTTTTTGAGTGGTTTTAGGGTTCCCTCCATTTCATCAATGGCGTTTTCCAGAAACTCAACCTGCTCGTTACCAATTCGGTCGATGCGTGTTTTTCTTGTTTTCGGCGTGGCTAAGTCAGCCCCGAGTACAAATAAATGTTGCTGCAGCGGCTCCATTAATTTTGCACCTTTTTCAGACAGTCCAAAGGAGGAAGCCATGCCTAAAACCGTATTCAGTTCATCAACGGTGCCGTAGGCATTAATGCGCTTAGAACTTTTGGAAACTCGTTGTCCTCCGAAAAGGGAGGTTTCGCCCGTGTCGCCTTTTTTAGTATATATCTTCATGGCATAATTTTTTCTTTGAAAATAAGGGATTGAAAAGTAAGATTCTTTGAAGGCTTTATAAAACCATCATCTTGTTCGCGCCTTAACTTTGAATAAAAGGACGGATTATTTTTATCTTGCCGAAATTGCTCAATGATGTACCTCAAATATAAGATTCTTTGAGCTTTTTATAACTGATTTTCAGATGTTCCAAACCTGATAATTCCTGTTCTAATGCAGTCGTGCTTTCGATCGGACAAGCCACTTTCAACCGAATAGAAGCCAGGTATTCCGCTTCATGTACGCTAAGCGAATAGTCATTTTTTAGTTTGTTGATGATATTTTCTTCTGGATATGCGTAGTGGATTTCGAATATTTGAACCGGCCGAATAGAAATTAAGTCGGATTTCTCCAGGCACTGTTCGGTGGTTAATCCATAAGCCGCAATTAATCCGGGCTTCCCTAATTTGGTACCACCATAATATCGAATTACAACCATCCCTACATTTATTGCATCAAACGATTTGAGCTGATTTAGGATTGGGAGTCCCGCCGTGCCCGAAGGTTCTCCATCATCGGAACTATATTCTTTAGGTTGAGCAGGATTAATGCGCCAGCCATAACAGTGATGGGTGGCGTCGGGATATTTTGATTTGAGTTCATCCAGCCCAGCGCTGAATATTTCCTCAGAATCGGCCGGAAATAAGCATCCTATAAATTTGGATCCTCTTTCCCTAAACTGACTTTCAAATGGTTTTTTTATAGTGAACATGAAAGATATCTTTAAAAGCAAAGGTAGCTTACCTATGCACTAAAATCATATTCAAAAATTGAAAGTGGATAGCTGATTATTAAATATTCATCTACCACAGTTGGATATTTTAGATAGAATTCATGCTAATAACTTTGAAGAATTTTCATCTTTCTGAGGCTTTACACTTAGACAAGGCTCCTGATTTCTAAAAATTGCACTTATTTAATGTTGTGCTATAGATTAGATAAATGTAGATAGGATACCCGTATTTAGACCGATTCTGTCTTGTAATTAAAATGGGAAAAAACGATTTTAAGGAAGCAGTTAGGTTATTCAAAATTCCAATTAGAATTGGAGTGAGTGAATAGTTTGCTGTTTATTAGCTGAACATGAAATATAAGACGGAATTACATGCCATCTCTCATTAATGCGTTGAAATCTCAGGTTGGCCGTAAATTTGTAACCGGAGTTACCGGTATCGGCCTAATCATCTTCCTGATCGGACACTTACTTGGAAACCTCACTATTTTTGGGAATTCTGAAGCGTTCAACATCTACTCAAATACGTTAGAAAGCCTTGGCCCACTGCTTTACATTGCCGAGGCGGGACTCGCTTTCTTCTTTTTATATCACGCCATATTAGGAATATCGATTTGGCTACGTCGCCGAAAAGCACGTCCTGAAGGATATCGAAAGTATCAGACAAAGGGTGGACCGAGTCACCAATCACTGGCATCCAGAAGCATGGTTATTTCCGGAGGTGTGATCTTGGTATTTCTGGTTTTTCATATCATGCATTTTAAATACGGGCTTTTCAGTCCGGACGAGGGAACAACGGTGCTGTCAACGGCCGGTGGAATTGAAGTTCGAAATTTACGGGCATTGATTGTATCTGAATTCCAGAAACCATTGGTAGCCTTTGGCTATAGCGCTGTGTTGGCTATTATGATTTTGCACCTTTCGTTTGGTGCATGGAGTGCTTTTACTTCTTTGGGAATGAGTCACAATCAAACTTCCCATAAAATACAGACCGGAGCTTATATTTTTGCAGTTATTTTGATGCTGGGCTTTATTTTTATCCCGCTATACATCTATTTCACAGGTGGGCAAGGCAGCTTGATTGCGTATTGATGCTATCCAAAAGCACAGAACAAATTCACAGATCATAGATTATAGATTATCATGAAATTAGATTCAAAAGTACCCAACGGACCCTTAGAAGAAAAATGGGATAAACATATTAAAGACATCAAGCTGGTGTCGCCCAATAACAAAAGAAAGTTTGAGATTATTGTAGTAGGAACCGGATTGGCCGGTGGAGCCGCCGCCGCCAGCTTTGCGGAGTTGGGCTATAATGTGCGCAGTTTCTGCATACAAGATTCAGCACGGCGGGCTCACAGTATTGCTGCACAGGGTGGGATTAATGCCGCGAAAAACTATCCAAACGATGGAGACAGCATTTGGCGCCTTTTTTATGATACTATTAAAGGAGGGGATTACCGATCTCGTGAATCAAATACCTACCGCCTTGCTCAGGTAGCTAACGAAATTATTGACCAAGCCGTGGCGCAAGGTGTTCCTTTTGCTCGCGAATACAGCGGATATTTAGCCAACCGTTCTTTTGGTGGCGCTCAAGTATCGCGTACGTTTTACGCTCGGGGCCAAACCGGACAGCAGTTGTTACTGGGTGCATATCAAGCCATGATGCGGCAGGTTCAAACCGGAAATATCAAATATCATCCCCGCCACGAAATGTTAGATGTAGTGGTGATAGATGGTCAGGCACGAGGTATTATCACCCGCGATCTGGTTTCAGGTGAGCTAAAACGCTGGGAAGCGGATGCCGTGGTACTGGCCACCGGTGGATATGGTAACGTGTTTTATCTTTCTACCAATGCAAAAAATTCGAACGTAACAGCTGCATGGCGTGCTCACAAACGTGGAGCTTACTTCGCTAATCCTTGTTACGTTCAGGTTCACCCGACTTGTATTCCGGTATCCGGCGATTATCAATCTAAGCTGACACTTATGAGTGAAAGTTTGAGAAATGATGGCCGTGTTTGGGTTCCGAAAAAGAAAGGAGACGACCGGCATCCAAATGATATACCCAAAGAAGAAAGATATTATTATCTGGAAGAACGCTATCCAAGTTTTGGAAACTTAGTGCCGCGTGATGTGGCTTCAAGGAATGCTAAAATGGTATGTGATGATGGACTTGGAGTAGGAAAAACCGGCTTGGCCGTATATCTCGATTTCCATGATGCCATACAGAGAGATGGGAAGGAAACCATTGAAGCTAAGTATGGAAACCTGTTTGAGATGTACGAGAATATCTCCGGAGAAAATCCCTATAACCAGCCGATGCGCATTTACCCGGCTGTCCACTACACGATGGGCGGACTTTGGGTTGATTACGATTTACAAACCACCGTTCCGGGTTTATTTGCAGCGGGAGAAGCTAATTTCTCTGATCACGGAGCCAATCGATTGGGAGCCAGTGCGCTAATGCAAGGGCTTTCTGATGGATACTTTGTACTTCCATATACGATCGGAAATTATCTGGCCACTCAAGAACCCGGCAAGCGATACGGCACCGATCACGAAGCTTTTAAAGAAGCGGCAGATTCTGCGCAAGCGCAAATAGACAAGTTGTTTAATGTGAAAGGAAGCCGAACCATCATCGATTTCCATCGCGAACTTGGCAAGATTGTTTGGAATAAGGTGGGTATTTCGCGGAATGAAGAAGGGTTAAAATCAGCCATCAAAGAAATTCGTGCATTGCGCGAAGAATTCTGGAAAGATGTAAAAGTGCCCGGCGAGCAAAATAATTATAACAAATATCTGGAATTTGCCGGACGTGTAGCCGATTTCTTTGAGTTGGCTGAATTAATGGCACAAGATGCTCTCGACCGAAAGGAATCGGCCGGTTGCCATCTTCGCGAAGAGTATCAAACCGAAGAGGGAGAAGCCTTGCGTAATGATGAGGAATATTCCTATGTATCTGCCTGGGAATATGGCGGTGTAAACGGAAAACTGGAAGAAAATCTCCATAAAGAAAATCTTGAATTTGAGTTCGTTGAGTTGAAACAACGCAGTTACAAATAAGGAAGCCACTATGAGTAGTAATATGACCATTCATTTAAAATACTGGAAACAAAACGGTCCCGATGCCCAAGGCCATTTTGAGGAATACACGCTCGATAATGTAGATGAGCATATGTCTTTCCTTGAGATGTTGGATGTGCTCAACGAAGAGTTGATACTTCAGGACAGAGAACCCGTTGAATTTGATTATGACTGCCGCGAAGGTATTTGCGGTTCATGTAATTTAGTGATCAACGGGCAGGCTCACGGACCCAAAGCGCGTGTGGCGGTTTGTCAGCTCCATATGAGAAATTATAACGATGGCGACAGTATTACTATTGAGCCACCCAGAGCTGCAGCTTTCCCGGTTATAAAAGACTTGGTGGTTGATCGAAGTGCGTTCGACCGCATTATCGAAGCCGGTGGATATGTCTCAATAAAAACGGGAGCCTCACCGGATGCAAATGCCATTCCTGTTGATCGGGATGATGCCGATGATGCCTTTGATTATG
>JBDNFJ010000272.1:0-3085 GCA_041689895.1 Gracilimonas sp.
CATTCACGCAGAACCTACGACCTTTGGTTTGAAATGCGCCTTGTGGTATGCGGAGATGAACAGGAACTTAGAACGCTTTAAAAAGGCAGCTGCGGATGTAGAATTTGGAAAATTATCCGGCTCAGTAGGAACTTTTGCAAATATCCCTCCGGAAGTTGAAGAATTCACCTGTGAGAAACTTGGTTTGCAGCCGGCACCCATTTCTACTCAAACCTTACAGCGCGACCGACATGCCTATTATGTTTCTACCTTAGCGCTGATTGGTTCCAGCTTGGAGAAGATGGCGGTGGAAGTCCGGCACTTGCAGCGCAGTGAAGTACGAGAGGTAGAGGAGGCTTTCCGCGCGGGACAAAAAGGTTCCTCTTCTATGCCGCACAAACGTAATCCTATCAGCTCGGAAAATATTACAGGTTGCGCTCGCGTGCTTCGTGGATATATGATAACGGCTTATGAAAATATTCCGCTTTGGCACGAACGTGATATATCCCATTCTTCTGCCGAACGAATTATACTTCCTGATGCCACCACGCTGCTGGATTATATGCTGCATCGCTTTTCAGGGGTTATCGAGAATCTGGTCGTTTTTGAGGATAATATGGAAGCCAATATCTGGAAAACACAAGGACTGGTTTTCTCACAGCGGCTTCTTCATAAATTGATTGATAAAGGCATGCCTCGCGAAAAAGCCTACGATACCGTACAACCGCTGGCCATGAAATCTTGGGAAGAACAAACGCTGTTCAAACCGATTATAGAGAAAGATAAAACTATTTCAGAAGCACTAACCCAAGATGAAATTGATGATGCTTTTGACTTAAATCATCACACTCGAAATGTAGATGTGATTTTCAAAAGAGTGGGGTTGAAGTAAAGCCTAATTCCCGCTTCTATTTCAATAATCACCAAAGGTGCTGAAATAGCGAAGTCGGGATATCGAAAGAATCTTAATTCTACGGAGTGATAACCGTACGGGCTGATGAATGAAAAGCAGCCAAGTCATCCAGCTTTTGATTTATCTGAGTGACATCCAGGGGGATAATATCTTCGACCACCGTATTAATGTCGATTAACCCCTGATCCGCAAATCCCATCAGGGGTTGAAGCTCACTATGCTTGTGGTCAGAAACGCCAACGATTTCAGCTTCACGATTTATAACATTAGCATAGCTATCAACCTTGAATGGCTTTTTACCAATGCCCACGAGCGCTATTCGTCCCTGCACGCCAAGTGATGCCAGAGCTTGTTCTTGTACTTGAGAAATGCCGGTAAATTCCAGTGCAACATCAACGCCACGACCATTTGTTATATCCATAATCTGGACCTCAGGTGCTTCATCCAACGGATTAATAGCATGTGCTCCAAAACTCGTTGCCAGCTCACGTTTGTCTTCCGCAATGTCGATGGCAAATACTTTGTTGGCTCCGCAAGCTTTTGCGAGCTGTATTGCAGATAATCCCAGTCCACCAGCGCCGAAAACAGCCACGAAATCTCCGGCTGTAATACGTGCTTTATTAAGAGCATGAAAGGCCGTTGCAGTGGAACACATCATAACTGCCGCCACTTCAAGACGAACTCCGTCCGGCACAGGAATTACATTGCGTGCGGGAACTGCCACATAGTCGGCATAGCCACCGTTTATATCTTTACCAATCATTTTCCCTTTTTGGCAGAATTGCTCAAGTCCTCGTGTGCAATAATCGCAGATGCCGCAGGTAACCAGGTAATGCACCGCAACGCGATTCCCGACCTGCACATTTTCAACCGCCGAGCCAACTGACTCCACTATTCCGGCAATTTCATGTCCCGGTGTGATGGGAAGAAATCCAACGCTCCCCGTTCCATCCCGATAGTGTACATCGGAGTGACATATACCGGCTGCTTTCACCTTAATTAAAACTTCGTGGTTTTGGGGTTGAGGCGTTTTAACCTCACGCTCTTCCAACGGAGAACCAATTTTTGTAATCTGGACGGTTTTCATACAGTTGCCTTTTATTGAATTAAATAGGAGAGGAGAAGGAAAATCCCACTGCTTCAAAATGTATAATATTTCAAATCCAAACGATAGATGAAGAGCTTAAATTCCTGTAAAGCTTTGCTAAAATTAGCTTTTGGGTTAGGTAGTTGGATGTGCAAAAAGGGACTACTATAAGATTAAAATCCTATGAAGAGATAACGTGTTTGTGTATGGTTAGTGCTTTTGACATGAGTACTGGCTTTCTTTAGCTTTTGTTAGCCAAAGTGCTTTTTAATCTCTTCTTGTATTAGTTCGGGATCTTGTCGATTGTCTGTCAACGTTATTACTTCTATTTCATCTGCTTTAATTCTGTAGAAAAATGAAGTCTGTTTTGTTACAATACACTTGTACAAACCTGAAAATGCTTTTGATTCGGAACAACTTTTAGGTTGTCTTGAAATTTGAGAAAATTTACTTAAAAGTTTAGTGATGAACTCGTCTTTGGTTTTAATAGACCATTCAGTTTCAAGAAATTTAAGCAGAAGCTGTATTTTTTTCTCAGCGAGAGGAGAAAGATAGACTTTCATTCTATTGGGAAATCTTTTCTTGGAAGTCGTCTAATGAAATGCGTTGCTCGGCATCAAGCTGCTTGATACCCATTTCAATTTCTTTTTTTTCACTTTCAGAAAGGGCTATCCAAAAGTCTTTTTCTTCCGATTTAAGCACATCCAATAATTTTGTAATTATCTGATCATTGTCAGTATCTACAATCAATTTAACAAGTTCTAATTTTGAAGCTTGGATATTCATAATACTTTTTTCTTAAATATAATACATTTCTATGAATATAGAGATTACTCCTCGCATTTTGGCTAACGTGTTTGTGTATGATTAGTTGCGTGTTCAAGCACGTAATTTAGCAAATAAAAACCGAATAGAAAGTCCGCGAGGATTTTCGTAAGTAGGCGAGAACCAAGCAATTAATTATTCACTTTGTGTGTGCCCGGCATGGGTGCCTTTGGCTTACAGGAATGTAAGTCAATAATTTTGAGGGTGAAAGTCCCTTATGGGCAGGGGTGACGCCCTGAACCATTAGCAAGTCGCAAGGGCGCTGCGGGTAACCGCAAGTC
>JBDNFJ010000273.1:0-3633 GCA_041689895.1 Gracilimonas sp.
ATTTTTTTGCGGCCTCCAAATTGGGATTAGATACTAAATTTGTGTGGACCAAAGACCGCAAGATTACAGCAGTAGATTTGATTAAAGATGAGCTGTTACCTATTGCCAAAAATGGGTTGAAAAAAGCGGGCATTCATACCTCAGATATTGACACGTATCTCGGGGTAATCGGGGAACGTGTAGAGTCGGCTCAAACCGGTTCTTATTGGGTGGTTAAGTCATACGGAAATCTCATCAAAAAGAGCAATCGCGAGCAAACCCTTTCGGCTATAACTACCGCCATGGTGAAGAATCAGAAGAAAGGGGAGCCCGTTCATAAATGGGGTCTGGCGAGAATCGGAGATATGGAGCATTGGAAACCCTCCAAGTTAATGGTAGAAGAATTTATGACTACCGACTTATTCACCGTTCGGAAAGATGATATTTTGGAGCTGGTGGCTAATTTATTAGACTGGCGACGCATCCGATATATACCCGTGGAAGACGACCAAAAGCATTTAGTTGGTCTCATCACCATGCGTAAAGTGCTGCGAGAATACACTAAAATTGTAAATGAAGAGGACGCATCTGTCACCCAAACGGTAGATGATATTATGGAACAGAATCCGGTAACCATTCACCCCGAAGCCTCCATTATGGAAGCCATGGAGATTATGCAGGATCAAAAAATTGGGTGCCTTCCGGTAGTTAAAAACGGTCGTCTGATAGGAGTGATTACCGAAGATAATTTCATGAATATCACAAGGCGATTGCTTCAGGTACTTTCCAAAGATCACGAAAGCAAAGATCAACAGCATAAGTAGAAAACCGCAGTGGAGATTCAACAACAAACCCAGGCAATAACTATTAAATACGAAGAACGAATAATAGGCTATTTAGAGGGCGCGAAACCCGGACCAACGGTGATTGCACTTGCCGGCATACATGGGAATGAACCCACGGGCATTGACGCCATCCGGCATATCATTGAGACACTATCTCCAAAAAAGGAAGAATACCGAGGGCGATTTATTGGATTAGCCGGAAACATTGAAGCCCTTAAAGTGGGAAAGCGATTTATAGATGAGGATATGAATCGCATTTGGTTTACCTCCATTTTGGACAAAATCCGGCGCACGCCCATCGAGAAATTACAAACGGCCGAACGCAGAGAAACCAAAAAGCTGCTCGAAATTATAGATCCTATTATTATGGGAGAAGAACATATGCAGCCGGTTATATTTGTAGATTTGCACAGTTTTTCAGCTGAAAGCGGTTTGTTTGTGATCAGCACCCGAGATGAACGAAATATCGAGCTACTTTCGCAGCTTCAGGTTCCGCTCATTTTTGGGATTGAAAATACCCTGCACGGAACGGCGTTAAAATACATTCAAAATACAGGTAATATTGGTTTTGCTTTTGAGACGGGACAGCATTTCAGCGATTTTGCCGAGAATAATGCCACCGCCGGATTAATGTGTCTGCTTGCAGCTTCAGGGAGTATTTCTGCGAGAGAAATTAAAGACTTTGCCCATTATTATGATTACCTAAATGCGCAAACAGAGAAGCTACCCCATAAAGTAGAATTCCTATACAAGCATATTATAGAGCCCGGAGATCATTTTGAGATGTGCCCCGGCTTTCACAATTTCGACCGTATTGAAAAGGGGCAGTGGTTGGCAGAGGATCAGCATGGTAAAATTCTGGCTCAAGACTCAGGATATATCCTCATGCCACTTTATCAAAAACAGGGGGAAGACGGATTCTTTATTGTACAGGAATGCGGATAAAATTTATAGCGGGCAAAGTTATAAGGTTGAAGTATCTTTGTGGGGTGGCGAGTACTTTTGTTAAGTTTAAATTTGGCTTTAAAACCCCATTTGGAAAGTATATTTTAACGCACTTCCTACGAACGTTTTAATTCAACTATGAAAAATGATTATGAATTTATTGATGGAACCCGACTTTCATCGGTAATTGAAGCGCTTATTTTTGCCAGTGAGGAACCCATATCCGGATCTAAGATCCGAGATATTATTGTGGAGAACGAAGAACAAATTGAGATCACGGAAAAAACGGTGTCTGATTTTGTGGATAAGCTAAACGAGCGTTACGATGAAAATGCTCTAAGCTTCAGGATTCAGCCCCTTGGGGGCGGTTATACGTTTGTTACGGAAGCCAAGTATCACTATTGGTTGAGTATTTTTCAACATGAAAACGCGTATCGGAAATTATCGCAATCGGCTATTGAGTCGCTGGCTATTGTGGCGTATCGTCAGCCCATCACTAAGCCGGAAGTGGATCAGATTCGCGGAGTTGACTCCGGTTATATTTTACGTCAGTTGCTGGAAAAAGCGCTGGTTGAGGTTTCGGGACGCGCCGATAGTCCCGGTAAGCCGCTGCTGTATAGAACTACCAAACACTTTTTACGACACTTTGGAATTAATACGGTAGAGGAACTTCCAAAACCACGTGAAATTGATGAAATTTTGAAAGACGATGATATGGCGGAACATCGGCAGTTGTTGATGGAGCGTCAGCTGATGATGGATGAAATGGAAGAGGAAGAAGATAAAACACCCGAGGAAAAAGCAGAGGAGCTTTTTGAGGACTTTGAGAAGCAGAGAAAGGAATTGGAAGAAGATCAAATAGATGAAACAAAGTCGAGTGAAATCGATGAAAAGGAAGAATCAGAAACGGACGAGGAAGAATGAGCAACCGTAAACGTGGTAGCAAAGGTTTAAACAAGAAAAAAGAAGATAAAACACCGGCAAAAGTAGATCAAAATTATTCACAAACGGAAGAGATACGGCTTAATAAGTTCATCGCTCACGCCGGCTTTTGCTCACGCAGAGAGGCTGATACTTACATCTCAGCTGGCAAGGTACAGGTAAACGGACAGGTTACTACCGAGCTGGGCACAAAAGTTCGCCGTAAAGACAGCGTAGTTGTGGATGGACAGAACCTGAGTCTGGAGCCTTTTGTGTACTTATTGCTACATAAATCAAAAGATGTAATTACCACTACCGATGATGATCGAGACCGCACCACGGTGATGGATGAAATTGAACATGCCACCGGCTACCGGGTATATCCGGTAGGGCGGTTAGATCGGCATACCACCGGCCTTTTGCTGTTTACCAACGATGGTGATCTCGCGCACCGATTAATGCATCCAAGCTATAAAGTGCGCAAAACATATGAAGTAATGACTGATAAAATGCTTACTGAGAATCAGCTCCAACAATTTTTAGAAGGTGTTGAACTCGAAGATGGTGTTGCGAAAGCCCATCGCGTAAAGCAGTTTGTGGATATGAAAAATTCATTTGAGGTATCGGTATTTGAAGGAAGAAACCGACTAATCCGGCGCATGGTTGAATTTCATGGAACGGTGGTCACCAAACTAAAACGGGTGGAGTATGCCGGGCTTACTTTGAAGGACGTAACCATGGGCCGCTGGAGATTTCTTCGACAAAATGAAATTAATGCCCTTCGAAAACTGGTTAAGCTTGAAACGTTAGATTTTAATAAAGGCAAATAAACACCTATTTCATGGAAGTAAGTAGCATTTCGGTTTCATCCGGCGAGGTTCAATCTACCGAAGGTTTACCCATTCGGTATGATTTGTATTCACCCATTTCAAGAAACGGACTC
>JBDNFJ010000274.1:0-2832 GCA_041689895.1 Gracilimonas sp.
CACCATAAAAGACCTCATTGCCTACCGCAGTGAAAATGAGACCCTGGTGCAGGAAGTAATGGATGTAAATATGCCCACGATGTATGGTGATTTCAGCCTGCATGCTTTTGAGGAAAAACTAACCGGAGACATTCACCTTGCACTAACCAAAGGCACATGGGGGAAAGATGATGCAGTGCTCACTCGCGTACATTCTTCTGATTTAATTGGGGATATTTTTGGGGCGCGAAATCAAGATACCAGCGAGCAGCTTCACCAAGCGATGCTTCAGGTTGAACGTGAAGGTAAAGGCGTGGTGTTGTATATGAATCGCAATCAGCGGGGTTCGGTACTTGTGAATCAGCTTAAAACTTTGAAAGCGTTGCAGCGGGGAGCCATAGAAAGCAACGAAGAGGATATTAGTCCGAGAAGTGATGCCAGAGATTATGGCGTTGGGGCGCAGATTCTTCGTTCATTAGGAATCCGAAAGCTTCGGTTACTAACCAATAATCCTGTAAAACGAATTGGAATTAAAAGCTTTGGGCTGGAGATTGTTGAACAAGTACCCATTGAGCATAATTTCGATTTTTCCTCTACTCAACCTGCTTCTCTTGAACAAGAACGGGAAAATTAGAGAGGCTAACTTACCATTTTACGCTTTATTCCAGAATGGAAGCCTCAAGCCACATGGGTTTTGGCTGGGAGCTGGAGCTTCTCGCACTTTCCATTTAAACCTTGATTTATAGGATTAAAGGATTTCCCTGATTAATCCTCAAATCAAGAAACCCTTGGTTCAACACGGTAAAGATTAAATTCATCCCAATGCAAATCGGTCTGCTGGCTTTCGTCCAGCCGACCGATGGGGAATAAAGCTGGAAAACTCTTTCTTAGAAATTCCCCCTTCACTCTAACGTAACTATGGGGCGCAGTTTTTGTATCGTTTTTGGGCCAATGCCACGGATATTTGTAAGCTCATCTACGCGGTTAAAACTTCCATGTTCGAGCCTGTATTTTACGATACGCTGCGAATAAGCCGGACCGATTCCCGGCAATAACTGAAGCGTGGCTTCATCCGCTGTGTTTATATTTATCGGAAACATGACATTGGTAGGACTTCCCGTATCCACTTCTTTGACGCGTAAAGTCCTACTTCCAATTTTTTGGGGTGATTTCCATAGTCCCGCCTCATTGGATTGAGCAATCTGCTCGTATAGTTTGAATGCAGCAATGGAATCTTCATTCTGCCGATAATATTTTGAGGTAGTGGCATACCCTTTTTCCAAAAGCAGCTTGTTTAAACTGGTAGAACCATCCTTATGCTGAATAGAAACGTAGGCCTGAAAACCGTTCCTTCTTGCGTCCGGTAATCCACCATCGTAACCAGTGAGCTTCACTATCTGCCCCGCCAATAGATTTTGCAGATATTCAGCTGTAGCTCCTGAAAAGTATTCCGCCGAATCCTGTCCGGCATAAATAGTAGGAACATCAAGACCAAGCAAGCGAACGCCGTATCCAAATCCCGGTACTACCTCAACTGAAAAACGACTTCCATCCGTAACGGAAAACACTTCATACAAACTATCGGGATGGATGACAGGAGCCGGTGGATATGTCTTATTTTCAGCCCGACTAATTACCCCCATAAAATCTTGATAAAACTGGTTGGTGATGGCATCAGAATAAATGATGACCGTATTTTCATCATTATTCATTTCTGCATTCATTGAAAAATTATACGAACCGGCAATAGTCACGCCAATGTCTGCGGTATCGGGATGTGTTGCATCCAATAAAATAACTTTGTGGTGAAGCTTGCGGAGCTCTTGTGCGGGCAGAATCATGCGGTTTGCTAAAGTGGCCGAATCAGACGCCCAAATATCTCCGGCACTTTTATAGCGGCTATAAAAAGCGCGGTCTATCACTCCTTTTAATTGAATATTCTGATTCCGAGTTTGCCCCCAAATTTGCTCGCTAATGGGAATATTAGGGGTAATGGCAAATGCCTGAAAATTGATATCATACTGCGCTTCATTTTGAATCACTTGCACCAGCCGCTCACTTACACTTGGCTTTGAACGATCTCGATTCACCGGTGCGAAATAAACTTCTACTTTAGTTCCGCCTACATCAAATACATGCGGACCTATTTCTTTTTTATCTTTGTGAAATACGGCGCCCGTTGCATCGGGAATCTCTCCGGTACTTCCCCACATTTGTTCAAACTCCATAGCGTATGCGGTAGCCACATCGGTATCTTTAATCACTAACGTGTGATTGGTGTTGTAAGCTCCGGTGAAGGTCATATTAGTGGAACCGGTCCAAACAAAATCATCATCAGGCGAGGGACTTAGCTGGTCAATCACGGCAAATTTGTTGTGCATATCCGAGCCGTCGTTTACCAAATCATTATCTATGATAGAACCGTTGGGTTGATAGATATCCCCATCATCATCAATGGATAGAATATTGCCCTGAGCCAAAAGTGTCCAAATGGCCAGATCATACTTTCCGGCATCATTCCGGTTGTGATTATCCGTTACCAAACGAATTCTCAAACCTCTGTTCTTAGCCCGTACTAAGGCCTTAGCTATACGCGGCTCCTCAAGATCGTACATGCAAAGATCTACGCTGTATTGGGCGGAGTCGATGAGTGCTTCCAGCGTGCCTGGCAAATCCCAGCTGCTCTGGCTTTCATTCCCAGGCAAAGCAAACGAATGGTCAGCTGGCATATTAAAATATGCGTGAATCCATTCCTCACTTTGAGCATACCCCGAAAGGCTCCCGCTGATTATAAACAGCAGTGTGAAAAAAAGACTACCCGTAAAGAACCTTAGTTTTTTCATGGTTAGATAA
>JBDNFJ010000275.1:0-7267 GCA_041689895.1 Gracilimonas sp.
GATATCCTCAAAAAGCTGGTGTAGAATATCTTCGTCCTCCGTTTTCACATACTCCGGAAATCCCCCAATCTCCATATATTTTTTCAAAGCAGTTGTTGAATGTTCCAATGACTTGAATTCACAAAATTCATTCCATGAGAATGGAAAAAATTCTTTGGTGATATGACGCCCCGTTAATTTTGAACCCAATTCACTGCTTAATAGGGATGCATTGGAACCGGTTATAATCAGCTTGAAACCCTCATCCAACTTTTGGCGAATATATCGTTCCCAACCTTCCACTACCTGAATTTCATCAAAGAACAGCACATTATTTTCACTCTCTGTGATAAGTTCATCAAGTCGTGTAAAATCATTTAGTTCAAATTCATACAAACGGGGGTCTTCAAAATTTAGGTAGTAAGCATTCGGATATTTTCCCTTCAACAATTGATGCAGCAACGTGCTTTTTCCACACCGTCTGATTCCCGAAATGATCAGGGCATGAGAAGCTAATTCAGGCATTTCATCCAATTGATGCCTTTTTAAACCCGTATTCAATTTTAACAGGTTTTCTTTTTGCGCTTCCGCTACTTCTTTTAATAATGATTTTAGCAACATACTAATAGTGTTTGATATTAAAATACAATTATATTGTTTATTAAACAATGAATTTGTTTGTTATAAAACAACAAATTCAATAATGATCATAAAATTAACCTACTGTCCGCATACGAACACCAAGTGTTGCAAACCGAACATATTCTCAGCATGAAGCAGCCGCAATTCCATCTAAAGCCCGCTTTTTCAGATTTGGCACGGTTGTTGGCATAACTAAGAAAGAATGTGAAAGTACGGACGTGTTAAAGTGTTAACGTGTTTACGTACATCTGCACCCTAACACTCTAACACCCTAACACTTGAACACGTAAATACTTGAACACTTTAAAACTATGATCAAGAACTATCTCAAAATCGCTTTCCGTCATTTAACACGGCATAAATCTTACACTTTCATAAACACAATTGGGTTAGGTGTAAGCTTGGCCGCTTGTATTATTATTGGATTGTGGATCAATTTTGAGCTTAGTTATGACGACTATCACAAGAACTCCGATTACATATATCGACTTATAGTTGACGACTTCGCAGCTACTGCTCCAACTATTGCGCCGGCACTTCAAAATGATTATCCCGAACTTACCAAATACATCGTCCGTTTTTGGCCCATCAAGGCGCCTTCTGATATTGTATATGAGGATCAGGTTTACGCAGAACGAAATATCACTTTTACAGATCCCTCTGTATTCGATGTTTTTACACATCCATTGGTGATGGGAAATAAGGAGACCGCACTGAGCTCCCCAAAGTCTATAGCCATTAGCGAATCGACGGCTAAAAAATATTTTAAGGGTGATAACCCCATGGGTAAAACCCTGAATATGTGGGGGAAGGATTTAACAGTAACAGCTGTATTTCAAGATGTGCCAATCAACTCTCACCACCGGTTTGACATGCTGGTTCCCATGGAGCTTCTCAAAACCTTTGTAGGAAATATGATGGAAAACTGGAGCTGGGGTGGTTTTTATACCTACGCCTTGCTTCCTGATAATGTCGAGCCCAAAAAAGTGAATTCAGCTATCGGAGCTTTATTCGAAAAGTATACTAATGAATCCGCCCCCAATTCACGCCTTCAACCCCTTAACGATATTTATTTCGGCTCTGTAGAAAAAGACATCGCCGTAACAGGCAATTTTACTTATGTGATTGTTTTGGGAACCATTGCCATTTTCGTATTGGTTGTGGCTTGCATTAATTTTATGAATTTATCGGCGGCTTACTCAACATTACGACAAATAGAAGTAGGCATGAGAAAGACCCTCGGAGCTCAACGCAAACAATTAGTGGGCCAGTTTTTAGGTGAAACCATTATGCTGAGTTTCCTAGCACTGGCATTGGCTCTTTTTTTGGTTGAAATGAGTTTGCCTTTCTTCAGTAATTTCACGGGCAAGCCTTTACAAATACCTTATAACCATGCCTTCACATTAATTGCCTGCTTTATTGGTTTAGCGATATTAATTGGGAGTATCGCCGGCATTTATCCAGCCTTCATTCTTTCTACATTCAAACCCATTCATGCCTTTAAAGGAAGTCCCAAAACATCTGTTTCTTCTGGTAGGTTTTTACAAAAAGGTCTGGTAGTGTTCCAATTTGTGATTTCCACTTTTCTGATTGTCGCAGCCATTACCGTTTTTAATCAACTCAATTTCATGCAAAATAAAAGCCTTGGTTTCGATGACAATCAAGTGGTCGTTACCGAAGCAGGCGATTATCAGCTTCTCAAACAAGAGCTTAGCAAGATTCCAGGGATTGAATCAATTTCTGCTTCTCAAAGTGTTCCCGGTGAACGATTTCCGTTTTACCCGTTCCGCACACCCGATATGGCTCCTGACTCTATGCCTACGATGCGAACACTACAGGTAAATCCTGGCTTCATCGAAACACTGGGCATGAAAATGGTCTTGGGACGGAGTTTTGATGAAGATAAACCTACCGATAAAACCAGTGCCTTTGTTATAAACCAAGCCGCTGCTGATTATTTAGGATGGAATAACCCCATTGGTAAAGAGCTTTTATGGTATGATTTTAGTGAAGATGGAACCACTTTTGAAGTGGCCAAGCAAGGAAAAGTGATTGGCGTAGTAGATGACTTCAATTACGCATCGTTGCATAATCCGGTAGAGCCACTTCTTATGCACGTAACCAAGAATATCAATGTAGCCGTTCTACGACTAAAACCAGGACAAACCAGCCAGACCATCACAAAAATTCGAGAAACATGGAACAGCGTATCACCTGACCGACCGTTTTGGTATTACTTTCTGGATCAGGAATTAGACCGTCAGTATGGTTCCGAACAAAAGCTGGGACAAGTTTTTGGCGGTTTAACCTTGTTGGCTCTTTTTATTGCCTGCCTGGGATTGTTTGGATTGACGACTTTCTCAGTCCAACGCCGCACCAAAGAAATTGGCATTCGCAAGGTGCTGGGCGCTTCAGTCACAAACATTGTAGCACTGCTTTCAAAAGATTTTGTGAAACTGGTACTCATCGGCTTCATCATTGCCATCCCCATTGCCTGGTATGCGATGAACAAGTGGCTATCCGACTTCGCCTATAAAATTGAAATAGGTCCCGAAATATTTTTATTAGCCGGAGCGGCGGCCTTACTCATTGCCCTGCTAACAGTAAGCGGTCAATCCATCAAAGCAGCACTCGCAAACCCCGTAGAAAGCTTAAGAAGTGAATAACGTGTGGACGTGTTAAGGTGTTAGCGTGCGGATGTGTTAAGGTGTTCACGTACACTAACGCTTTAACACATAAGCACTTGAGCACGCAAACACCTGAACACGTAAGCAAATAAAAATCATGCTCAAAAACTACCTCAAAATTGCCTGGCGGAATTTAAAACGCCACAAAGGATACACCTTTATCAATCTTTTCGGTTTGGCTGTAGGGGTGGCCTGCTGCATTCTTATTGCACTCTATGTGCGTGATGAGCTCAGCCATGAAGATTTTCAACAGAATGCAGATCGCATTATGGTTATGGGTTCTAAATATATTGGTTTTGGTGATGGTCAACCGAGTTTGTCAACGCCCTATCCTCTTGCCGGCGCCCTGAAACAGGAAGCGCCCGTTGTAGAAAATGCCATTCGCGCCTTGTGGCCGGGTTCGGGTGAGGTAAGTATTGATGATCAAACATTCCAGGAAGAAGAAGGCGTTTTTCATGCTGAAGAAGGTTTTTTCGATATGTTCAGTTTCCCCATTATAGAGGGAGCACCCGAACACGCGCTTCGTGAACGCAATACGGCCGTGATTTCGGAAAAGTTGGCAAAAAAATATTTCCCTGACGAAAATCCCGTTGGAAAAACAATATATGCCAAAGAGCGTGGTAAACATGCCTACCGCATCGTTGGCGTAGCTAAATCGCATGACAACTCCTATCTCGATTTCAATGCGGTCCTCTCATTTTCAACGCTTGATTACGCAAATACGCACGCAGATGCATGGGGTGCCAGCATGTTTCAGACCTATGTATTGTTGAATAAAAATGTTGACAGTAAAACTTTTCTCAATCAAGTCGAGTCAGTAGAAGATGCGCATTTAGGTGAAAAACGATACAAATCATTTGTTGCGCAACCACTCCCGGGATTGTATCTGTCGGATATGGTTTCATCGGATGGTTTTCACGGGCAATGGCGGTATATCTATATCTTTGGCGCTGTAGCCATCTTCATTCTGCTTATTGCCTTTGTTAATTATGTGAATCTTGCAACAGCGCGTGCTGCGCAGCGGACCAAAGAAGTGGGCGTACGAAAAACGACCGGCGCTACACGATTTCAACTTATGGGTCAATTTTTGGGTGAGTCTGTGCTTATGAGTGCTATCGCTTATGTACTGGCTTTGGCGGCAGCGCAGTTGGCCCTTCCAGTATTCAACCACATTTTCGGGATGGAATTGAGTTATGCGGATGCGAGCATAGGTTGGTTTCTGCTCTTGGGCCTTGCTACGCTTGGGGTTGGTGTTTTGGCGGGGAGCTATCCGGCGCTCTACCTTTCGGCCTTCAAACCTGCGCATGTTTTAAAGGGAGACGGGCAGCGCGGAGGCTCGGGATCGTGGCTGCGAAAAGGTCTAATTGTGGTACAGTTTGTAGTTGCTATTGCCCTTATCATTGGCACGGCCGTTGTGTACCGGCAGCTTGCATACGTGCAACAAAAAGACCTGGGTTTTGAAGGAGAACAAGTTGTGATTACAGAAATCCCACAAGACGGGACGGATGCGCTCCTCCACGAAGTACTGAAGCAGCCGGGCGTTGCTACCGCTTCCATCACCAACGGGGTACCGGGCCGCTTCCGTCTTACTATAAGCAGGAAAGCAAACCAATTGTCATCTGAAACACGGGCAGATACCACCAAAGATATCAGCCTTCATCCTGTCGTTGTTGATTATGGATACTTTAAAACCTTAGGCCTTACCATGGCGGCGGGGCGCACCTTCTCGAAAGAACGTACCTCCGATGAGAGTCGTGGCTATATTTTAAATGAAAAAGCTGCTGAAGCATTTGGCTGGAGTCCCGAAGATGCTATTGGGAAATCCATCAGCCTTTCTGGAGGGGGCGAAGTGATTGGCGTGGTAAAAGATTTCAATATCACCTCGTTGAGGAAGCCGATTGAGCCGGTGATATTAAAGGCAAGTAAGTTCAAAAGCATATCCTCCTCCAACATGCTCGCCGCCCGGCTAAGGTCCGGCGCCATTCAGAAAGGGTTGCGCCAAGTGGAGCAGGTGCGGTCACAGTTTACCGATGAGCCATTTACCTATTCTTTTCTGGATGAGGATTTTGCCAAGATGTACCGCACGGAGCAGCGATTAGGACAGGTATTTGGCGGTTTTGGCGGTTTTGCCGGAATTGCCATTCTGCTGGCCTGCCTTGGCCTTTTTGGCCTGGCTGCTTTTGCTGCCGAGCGCCGCACCAAAGAAATCGGCATTCGAAAAGTACTGGGCGCAACGATCACCAATATTGTGAGCCTGCTCAGCAAAGACTTCTTGAAATTGGTGGCCATTGGCTTTGTGATAGCCGTGCCCATTGCCTGGTATGCCATGCATAAATGGCTGGCGGACTTTGCCTATAAAATTGAGATTGGCCCAGGAATATTCTTACTAGCCGGAGCGGCTGCATTACTCATTGCCCTGCTAACGGTAAGCGGACAATCCATCAAAGCAGCCCTGGCAAACCCAGTTGATAGCTTAAAAAGTGAATAACGTGTTTACGTGTGGACGTGTTTACGTACATCAGCACCCTAAAACTCAAGCACACTAACACTTTAACACCCTAACACTTGAAAACTTGAACAATGCTCAAAAACTACCTTAAAATTGCGCTTCGGAATCTTAGAAAGAATAAGATTGATTCTATGATTAGCATCGGCGGGCTTGCCGTGGGCTTGGCTTGCTGTATTCTGCTCGTTTTTTATGTTCGCTTTGAATGGTCTTACGATAATTTTCATGTAAATAAGGATCGGGTTTTTCGAATTACTGAGAAATCCATTCAACCGGATGGAGAAGAGTTTAAATCACTTACTACATCGCATCCGCTATCAAGTGCTTTGGATTCTACTTTTCCTGAGATTGAGGAAACCGTAAATATGACGATGGAACAGGTTCAACTCCAAATTAAAGGACGATTTGTTAACGAATTAGTGACGTTCGCTGATCCTGCCTTTTTCAAACTCTTTAGTTTTCCTCTTCTTTACGGAAATCAAAATACGGCGCTCACAAACAGCAATGGCGTAGTGCTTAGCGAACAAAAAGCGTATCAACTTTTTGGAACTAAAAATGCGCTGGGTAAAACGCTGGATGTTAAACTTGGTGAGCAAACTTATACCTATGAAGTAACCGGGATTGCTCAACAAATACCCGTCAATTCAAGTATTCAGTTTGATGTCCTTTTCCCTTTTGATAGTTTCTTCAGAACCGTTCCAAAAGAACGATTCGAAATGTACAAAACATCCTGGTATGTCGGTTTTGGTGAAACTTGGTTGATACTGAGGGATGGAGCCTCTAAAAAGGAACTCAAATCTAAGTTTCCGGATTTCATTGAAAAAAACATCGGCGATTTTGCTGTTTCGAGGAAAGAAGAAATGGGACTCCAACCGCTTAATGGTGCCTATTTCGACCAAGAATTCACCTCTTACATAACCGGCAACACAAATAAGCTATATTCTTCCATATTAGCGGGAATTGCCCTGACTATTCTGGCCATTGCCGGCATGAATTTCATGTGCTTGACGTTGAGCCGGGCCTCACAGCGTAATCATGAAATTGGCATTCGGATTTCCTCGGGTGCACAGCGAAAGCAAGTTATTTTTCAGCTTTATGGAGAAATTTTTGTTACCTGCTTTATGGCACTGGTATTGGGTTTGGTTCTTGCCGAGGTTTCTTCTCCTCTTTTCCAAACCATTACGGGAAAGGCGTTTGAGGTTAATCTCATTTCGGAGCCTATTATGTGGCTTATTTTATTAGCCATGGTCTTAATACTCACTTTAATTACGGGTAGTTATCCAGCCTTAACCATGGCTTCTACAAAGGCCGGGAAATTGTTTTCATCACAACGAACGACCCAACGCATTCCTATATTCGTAAAAGCACTTATAGCCACACAATTTGCCCTTTCCATTGCTTTTTTGATTGCCACTTTCACCATGAACAGGCAGCTGGGTTTTTTACTGAACAA